>NZ_DAOLGP010000013.1:33209-91135 GCF_035329545.1 Candidatus Neomicrothrix sp. | reverse complement strand
CTCCGGCGACGTCCTGTGGTCCCAACGCCACGGCGAATTCATCCCCTGACCCGACCGCAAGGTCAGGCGGTGAGATCGGCGGATGGTAGGGGGTGGGCGTCGCCAGCACGGTGCAACGACGACGGCCCAAGCCCTCTACGATGACGCCGCCACATACCGCCGGGCCCTCCCTCGGCTCCTTGAAGGGGAAGTCACGCAATGACCCAGCCGGCCGGCAGTTCGCCGACGGAGCCCGGAGCACCTGCGGCGAGCGGGCTGCCCGATGTCGAGGTTGCTGATGCACGGGCCCGTGCGACCACCGAAGCGACGGTCCCCGCAGGCTGGACCCGCCGATTTGTAGTCGGGTTGGCCCTGATCGGTCTGGTGGGGTTGGGCGTGCGCGTGGCCTACATCCTCGTGGCCAAGAGCGACGGCGACGCCTGCGGCCAGAAGGTATGCGGCGATGCCTACTACTACAGCCTGCAAGCCGAGGTGATTGCCCAGGGGGACGGCTTCGAACGGCCCTTCACGGGTGGGGAGGCCGCGGACCACCCACCCCTGACCGCGCTGGTCGCCACCCCCGCAGCCATGCTCGCCGGCGAAAACACCATGGCCCAACGGTTGACGATGGCGCTCGTGGGCACCGGCGCAGTGGTGATGATCGGGCTGCTCGGACGGGCCGTGGCCGGCGACCGGGCCGGCCTGATCGCAGCGGGCATCGCGGCGCTGTACCCCAACATGTGGATGAACGACGGGGTCGCGATGAGCGAGTCGCTCACCGCACTGGGCATGGCGACGTGCCTGTGGTTGACCTACCGGCTGATCCGCTCCCCAAGCGTGATCACGACGGCCTGGCTTGGCGCAGCGGTCGGCCTCAGCGTGCTCGCCCGGGCCGAACTGGCGCTGTATCTGCCGTTGGTCGTCGTACCGGTGGTGCTGTGGCGACTCGACATCGACCTGCGGGCGAGGCTGGTGCGGCTGGTCGTCGCCGGTGCGGCAACGTTGGCTGTGCTCGCACCGTGGACGATCTACAACGCCACCCGCTTCGAACGGCCGGTGCTCGTGTCGACCAACGACGGGCTCACGTTGATCGGCGCCAACTGCGACGGCGTGTACTCAGGTTCCCGCATCGGGCTGTGGGACGCCTTCTGTGCCGAGGATGTCCCCGCTGGCGGCGATCAATCGCGGGCCTCGGCCGCCTACCGAAGCGCAGCGGTCGACTACATCGGCGACCACCTCGACCGCGTGCCGGCGGTGGTCGCAGCACGGGTCGGGCGGGTGTGGAGCGTGTTTCAGCCCGTCCAGATGGCCGACTACAGCGTGGCAGAGGGCCGCGAGCGTGCGCTCAGCCTGATCGGCACCTTCGTCTACTACCCGCTGGTCGTCGCCGCAGTGGCGGGCGCGGTGGTGCTCATCCGGCGACGGACGCCCCTCTGGCCGCTGGCGGCCACCTTTGTGATGGTCACCATCACTGCGATGGTGCTCTACGGGCTGACCCGCTTTCGGGTGCCCGCCGAGGTGGCGATCGTCGTGCTGGCGGCGGTGCTGGTCGATCATCTCCTCCCGGGCGGCGAGACGGTGCCGCGTGACGCCTCGCCGGAGGCGGATGGTGTGGATCGGGATGCTGGGTTTGCCCCTGCCATGCCGCAGGAGGCTGGCTAGAGGCAAACCCCGCGATCGAGATGGCAGGATCGGGCGATGGCCCTGCCCTTGTTGCCGCTGACCTATGACGAGATGCGGGCCCGTTTTCGTCTGGCGGTTCACCGAGCTGGGCTGAGCATCGAGGTGCATCCGATCGACGCCAGCGGCCCGGAGGGGCAGGAGCTCACCGTCGACGTGGCCGCCTTCGGTCCCGGCGATGCCCCCAACGCTCTGATCGTGTTGTCGGGCGTGCACGGGGTCGAAGCCCCGGTCGCGTCGGCGCTGCAATGCGACCTTGTGGACCGCTTGGACGAGCTGTCACCACCGGACAACCTGCGGATCGTGCTGGTGCACGGCGTCAACCCGTGGGGCATGGCGTGGTGGCGGCGGGCCAACGAGAACAACGTCGACCTCAACCGCAACTGGAACCGGGATCACGTCGACCCGCCGGTCAACGAGGGGTACCAACTCGTCCACCCGCTGCTGTGTCCGGACACCGCAACCGTTCCCACGCTCGAGGAGTTTCGAGAGCAGATGATGGCGCTGGTCACCGAGCATGGCCGCACCTGGATGCGCGACGTGATCAGCGTCGGCCAATTCACCCATGCCGATGGCTTCTACTTTGGAGGTGATCGCACCGAGCAGTCCACCCGCATCCTTGCCCACGTCGTCGCCCGGCACGCCGCTGCTGCCGTCCGGTCGCTGAGCGTCGACGTGCACACCGGCCATGGCCCGCACGGCACCCACACGCTGCTCACCGGCGCACGCGTCGGCACCCCCAACGACCGCTGGATTCGCCACCGCTTCACCGCCGACGAGATCTCGGGCCGGGCCAGGTCCAGCCCCGAAGGCCCTCGCGGCCACCTCGGCGCCGGCCTGGCAGACGTGCTCACCGACAGCGAGCACCGCTCGGTGGTCCTCGAGTTCGGCACGCGCTCCACCGATCATCAGGTCGTCACCACCCGGCTGGAGAACTGGGTGCACCACCACGGCGATCGGGGGACGCCTGAGGGGGTCGACATCATCGTGAGGAACCGTCGCAACTACACGCCCGACGACCCGGAGTGGGCCACCAACGCGCTCGATCAGGGCCGTGCGGTGCTCGACGACGCGCTGCGGGCCTTTGAGGGCTGAACGGCGTCAGCGGCGCTCGGCCACCGCGATCGCCCGGCGGCGAACCGCCTCGACGAATCTGGCCGGCGAGTCGGGGTCGGTATCGAGGAAGAACGACGGCTCGAACAGCTCGGCCTCGAGCAGCGCCTCGGTGCCGTCGTTGAGCGACACCAGGTCGTAGCGGCCGTACAGGAGCGGCTCGTCATCGCTCAGCCACCGCTTGTGCGCAGCGATCGAGGCGACGACGTCGACGGCCGCCATCGTCGCCTCCCGTTGAGCGGGGGTGGGGTCGGCAGCGGTGATCGCCTCCCGGTAGCTGCCGCCCAGGAGCGTTCCACCGACGTCGAGGATCGGGGCCTTGACGATGGCGTGGGAGATCTCGCCGTCGAACACGATTACGCCCACCTCGCCGCGCTCGGCCACCGAAGCGATCGCCGGCTGAATCATCACCGTGCCACCGGCACCGAGGATCAGCTCTGCCAGGGCTCGTGCGGCGGGGTCGTCGACGGCGAAGCGCCCGGTGTTGCGGCTGCCCGCCGAGATGGTCGGCTTGACCACCACCTCGCCCGAGCTGCCGCCGGGCCGTGAACGGTCGGCCTGGGCGCCGAGCAGGGCATCGACCCGGCGCAACGAGTCGGCAAACCCGGTGGGCACCGTCGGCACACCAGCGTGGTCGAGCTCCGCCAGGTAGCGCTTGTCGAGGTTCCAGCTGATCAGCGGTGCCGGGTTCATCAGCGTGGGTAGGTGCTCGACCGAACGCAACCAGGCCAGGAAGTCCACCGTCCTTTCCGGGTAGTCCCAGGGTGAGCGGATCACCACCAGGTCGTAGGCATCCCAGTCGGCGGCCATGGTCCAGCTGCGGTACTCCAGGTCGATGTCGGCAGCTGCGAAGGCCCGCTCGTGGGCCGGGCGATCGACGTCCTCGTCGGTGACGCTCGGGTCATCGGTGGTGACGAAGGCGACTCGCATCGACCCAGCGTAGGAGAGGTCGACGGCGCCGGTCACCGGTCGGTCACCCAAACGGTGGGCGCCGACTCGGCGGCGGTGGGAACATGGGGTCATGTCCGGTTCCGTCGAGAGCGCCGTTGCGACGATCACCAAGCGAGATCCCGGCCTTGGCCCCTACGCGGAGCTTGCGGCCGACATGCTCACCGCCGGCGAGGAGATCGACGTGCTCAGCCAGGCGTACCTGCAGGACACCCTGTGGTGGCGGGTACCCAAGCGGCTCGATCCGGAGGATTGGGACGATGCGGTGGCCGGCACGGCGGCGTTGCTTGGCGAGCTCGGCCTCGACCGGTACGCCCAGATCGCCCGCTCCGACACGACCACCCGGATCCTCGACGCCTGGCGGGAGGGACCAGCGGTTGGTAGCGGTGCTGCCGCGGCCGCTCGCGAGGCCAGCGGTCTGGTTGCCCCCGACACCGATGCGCTCGCCTGGGGATCGATCATGGGTGGCGAGGAGGCGACCGCCCTCGATGCGATCGAGCGAGCGCTGGAGGATCGCCTGGTGAGGAGCGGGGTCGACCCGGAGGGCCGCTCGTGGAAGCGGGCCGCCCAGGAGACCACCGAGGCGACCCTCGACGCCTCGCTCGAGTTTCCACCAGGCCAGTCGTTGTTCACGATGATCGTCACCGAGCGGGTGGAGAGCTGGATCGATGGGGTTCGCGAGCCCCGGGTGGCGGCCTGGCGGGGGGCGGTGGCCAACCGACTGCTCAGCCCGATCGATCCGCCTGACGGGGCCGAGGCGATGGTGGCGCCGATGACGTGGGTGCTCGAACAGGCGGCCGATGGCCTGCGGCTCACCCAGAGCCATTACCTTCCGCCGGCGGTGGTGCGCGAGGGCGTCGAACGCTTCGACTGGTGGCCCTTCGATCGTCCTCCCCGTTCCGAGGCCGACGTCCCCCAGCTGCTTGACCTCCGCGAGGTTGCCACCGACTTGCGCCTCGTTCGCCGGACCGGCCGAGACCTGAAGCTGACCAAGTCCGGCGTCGCGGCGCTGACCAACCCGGCCGTGTTGTGGCGACGACTGGTCGACACGATCGGCGGCTCGAGCGAGTTCGAGGGCATCGTTGCCGAGCTGCTGGCCCTCAGCCTGTTGCACGGCGATGCGGTCGACGACGAACTCGAGCGGGAGCTGGCCTCGGTGCTCGCTGCTCTGGGGTGGCGTCGAACCGACGGCGAGATCTCCCCGAGGGACGTGGGTGAAGCGCTGTGGGAGCGGTTGCGCGTGTGGGTTGCGCTGAACATCGTCGATCACCACTGGTCCGTGTGGGATTCCGCCACCCAAGAGGAGCTGGAACCCAGCCGGGTGGCGTTGACCGACGCCGGCGTCACGACGGTGCTGGCCTACCTGCGCCGGCGGGCGCTGGCGCCCCGCCACGACGTCGGCCACCCGGACGACTTCGACGACCTGGACGACCTGGACGACTGAGGGAACAGCCTCCCCTACGGGGCGCTGATCAACCGGGCTCGTGGGCTGTGGTGGCGCCGCCCCCGAGCGGTGCGGAACCCGGGGCACGAAACGCCAGGCCGTCGAAGCTGCCGCTGGTGCGCCAGCGGTCGATCAGCGCGAAGAAGGCCACCGGGCCGTCCGGGTAGCCGCTGGCGTTGAGGCGCTGCGCCGGAGTCGGTTCGGCGCCCTCGTTGTTGTAGTAGCCGGGGGTGCAGTCCGGGTTGCCGAGAAACCCCCGGGTGGAACTCTCGAACTGGGCCACCCAGGCTTGCTCGGCCTCGGCGGTGGCCTCCACCTCCAATGCGCCGATGGTGAGCGCGTGGGCGACGACCGCGGCGATCGACGTGGCGGCCTCGGTGAGGTTGTGGGTGACGTTGGAGATCAGGTTGGCGCCCTGGTTGAGCCCGACGATGAACAGGTTGGGGAACCCGGCAACATGGGTGCCGTGCAGGCTGCACATGCCGTCGACCCAGTGCTCGGACAGCGAGAGACCGTCTCGGCCGGTGGTCTCATAGGTGGCCGAATGGGCCAGGTGCACGTCGAACCCCGAGGCGAAGATGAGGCAGTCGAGCGGGTAGTGCTCGCCGGCGGCCCACATCCCGGCGGCGTCGATCGCCTCCACTCCCTGCCCGTCGGTGTCGACCAGGTGGGTGTTGGGCCGGTTGTAGGCCTGCAGGTACTCGTCGTGGAAGCAGGGCCGCTTGCACAGCTGGCGATACCACGGCTTGAGTGCCTCGGCGGCGCTCTCGTCGGCGACGATCGTGTCCACCCGGGCCCGGATTTCGGTCATCTTTTCATCGTCGGAGTCCTCATAGGCGCGGGCGACCAACTCGGGGGTGAACGCCTCCCCGGTGGAGGTCATCTCGAGGACCACCCGGTCGCGGATGCGCTTGGCGATGTCGGTCCAGCCGTCCATCACCAGGTCCTCGTCGGTGAACCCGCCGGTCTGCAGGGTGGCGAAGTTGTCCAGCCAGCGCCGTTGCCAGCCCGCTTCCAGCGCATCGAACTCGGCGGGGTCGGTCGGCCGGTTGTTGCGGACGTCGATCGAGGACGGCGTGCGCTGAAACACGAACAGTTCGCCCGAGTCCCGGGCCAGGTGCGGGATCGCCTGCACCGCCGTCGCTCCGGTGCCGATGATGCCCACCCGCTTGTCGGCCAGCCGGTCCATCGGCTCGCCCGACGGACTGCCACCGGTGTAGGGGTAGTCCCACCGGCTGGTGTGAAAGCAATGCCCTTCGAAGGTGTCGAGCCCGGGGATGCCCGGCAGCTTGGGGCGGTGCATCGGGCCGGTGCCCATCGCCACGAAGCGGGCCCGGATGGCGTCGCCGCGGTCGGTGCCGATCAGCCAGCGCGACGTCGCCTCGTCCCACTCGAGCGAGGTGACCTCGGTCGAGAACAAGGCCCGTTGGTACAGGCCGTAGTGGGTGGCGATGCGCTGGGCGTGGGCGAAGTTCTCGTGGCCCATCGTGTACTTCTGGGTGGGCATGTGCCCGGTCTCCTCGAGCAGCGGCAGGTAGACCATCGCCGCCGTGTCGCACATGGCGCCCGGGTAGCGGTTCCAGTACCAGGCGCCGCCGACGTCGCCGCCGCCTTCGATCAGTCGCACGTCGGTGACGCCCGCCTCGGCCAGGCGAGCCCCGGTGGTCAGGCCGGCGAACCCGCCGCCGATGATCGCCACGGTTACCTCGTCGGTCACCGGGTCCCGCTCGACCCGCTCGGTGAAGGTGTCCTCGCGAAAGTGGGCGAAGCGGCCGGTCGGTTCGATGTATTGGTCCGAGCCGTCGCTGCGCAGGCGCTTGTCGCGTTCGGCCCGGTAGCGCGCCCGCAGTGCTGTGCGATCCGGCGGCTCGACGGCGTTGGTCGTGTTCATCTTGCACCCCCTGGCGGCGACGATGGAACGTCGACCGCCCGATCGTAGGAACCAGCGCCCGGGTCGTCGACCCGCTACGTCGGGGGTACGGTCAACCGATGGTCGCTCTCACCACCGCCGCGGACGGCGAGGAGTACGTCGAGTTCACCTACGACGCAACCGATGCCGCCGACGTGGTGCTGGCATCGGTCAGCTTCGAGGACTGTGTCTTCGAGGGCCTGGCACTCGAGTCGACCCGGCTTGTGCACTGCTCCTTCGTCGATTGCGTGTTCAGGGACTGCGACCTGGGGGTGCTGCTGGCCGACGACTGCGTCTGGCGCGACGTCGCCTTCGAGCGATGCCGCATACAGGGCGTCGACTGGCGTGCCCCGAAGGGAGCGGGATTGGGCAACCAGCTTCGCTTCGACGGGTGCTTCCTCCGCTACGGGGTGTTTATGGCGGCGCACCTCCCCCGGGTGGAGTTTGCCAACAGCGACCTGCGGGAGACCGAGTTCAGCGATGCCGACCTGACCGGGGCGAGCTTTGCCGGCTGTGACCTGTCGGGAGCACGCTTCCACAACGCACGGCTGACCGAGGCCGATTTTCGTGGTGCGCAGGGCTACGACCTCGACGTCACGACCAAGCTGATCAAGGGCGCAACGTTCTCGATGCCCGAGGCGGTTCGGCTGCTCAACGGGCTCGACATCACCGTCGAGTAGCGGGCAGTGCTGGCAGACGTGACATGTGACAACCGCTGCGTTTTATGTAAAAGCAGGGCGGGCACTGAACAATGTATGAAGAGGTCCGTGCCGACGGGCCGCATCGACGAGCGATTTGCTCGAAAGCGAGATGACATGACTGCATCAACCGAGACCACAAACGCCTTGGAAGAGCGCCTCGATCGTTTGGAAGAGCGTCTTCCCGCGCTGCCGGCCAGCCTGGTCGCGTTGCAGCGCTCGCTGGTGTGCGCCACGGCACGCACCGCGTACTCGGGTGTCGAGCTGTTCGTTGACGCCGCTCGTACGGTGCTGAAGACCGGGAGCGACGCCGCCACCACCGCCAAGGGACAGACGGTCCGTGCGGTCGAGGACACCGTCGAGACCGCCAAGGACGCAGCCCGCACCGCATCCGGGCAGGTTCGCAGCGCGGCGGAGGACACCGTCGAGACCGCCACCGATGCCGCCCGCACGGTTGCTGGTCAGGCTCGGAGCGCCGCGGAGGACACCGTCGAGACCGCTACCGATGCCGCCCGCACGGTTGCTGGTCAGGCTCGGAGCGCCGCGGAGGACACCGTCGGGACCGCCACCGACGCCGCCCACACCGTCGCCGATCAGGCTCGGAGCGCCGCGGAGGACACCATCGAGACCGCCACCGACGCCGCCCACACCGTCGCCGACCAGACCCGTAGCGCTGTGAAGAGCGTGAGCGACGAAGCATCGACGCAGGCGAAGACCGTGGTCGACCAGGCGCAACGCGCCGCCAAGGACACGAAGGCGACCGCCAAGACCGACGCCAAGACGGCCTCCGGCCAGGTGCGTGCCCAGGCCAAGCGCGTGGGTGACACGGCAGAGACACAAGCCAAGACCGCGTCCGGTCAGACCAAGGCCCAGGCCAAGCGGGTGAAGGACACCGCAACGACCGAGGCCAAGAAGCTGCGCGACGCCGCTTCAGACGCCGCCGACGACGCCACCAAGACGGCGACCGCAGCCACCCAGGATGTCACCGACCGGGTCGAGGGCATCTCACCGGACCGCGGCTACGAGACCTGGAGCCGGGCCGAGCTGTACGAGCGTGCCCAGGAACTCAAGATCAAGGGCCGCACCGGCATGAAGAAGCACGACTTGATCGAAGCGCTGCGCAACAGCTGAGGGGCCACCCCGACAGCATGATTTTCCGAGAGGCCGGCGTCGTTGACGCCGGCCTTCTCGCGTAGCGGGTGGGTCAGTGGAACAGCTCGCGAACCGGCGAGCCGAGGCCGGGAAACCCGGCGTAGGCGGGCAGCGCCGGCTGGCCACCAAGGTGGCAGTAGAGCACCTTCGAACCGGCGGGGATCTCGCCAGAGCGGATCAAGCCGATCAGCCCGGCCATCGACTTCCCCTCGTACACCGGGTCGGTCAGCATGCCCTCGGTGCGGGCGGCCAGGTGGATCGCCTCGACCGTCTGGGCGTCCGGCACGCCGTAGGCCGGCCCCTCGTAACCGGGCACGACCGTGATCTCGTCGTGGCGCAGCGGCCGGCCGAGTTCGATCCTCTCGGCGGTGCTGTTGGCGATGCGGGTGACCTGCTCGGTGGTCTGGTCGAGCGTGGCCGAGGCGTCGACGCCGATCACCCGCCGCCCGGCCCGGTCGGACAACCCAAACCCGGCGACCATGCCGGCATGGCTCGATCCGGTCACCGTGCACACGATGATCGTGTCGAAGAACGTGTTGTGCTCTGCCTCCTGGGCCTCCACCTCGACCGCCCAGTTGGCGAACCCAAGCCCGCCGAGGGGATGGTCGGAGGCGCCGGCGGGGATGGCGTAGGGCGTGCCGCCGGCGTCGACCACCAACTGCAACGCCCGCTTTCAGCTGTCCCGGACGCCGATGTCGAACCCGGCCGGATCGATCCGTACGTCGCCGCCCATGATGCGGGTCAGCTGGATGTTGCCCACCTTGTCGTAGGCCATGTCGTTGTAGTCCACCCACCCTTCCTGGACGGTGACGGCGCCGAGGCCCAGGTGGCGGGCCACGCCGGTGACCGCACGGGTGTGGTTGGACTGGATCCCGCCGATCGAGACCAGCGTGTCGCAGCCCTGCTCCAACGCGTCGGCCACCAGGTACTCCAGCTTTCGCACCTTGTTGCCGCCAAAGGCGATACCCGAGTTGCAGTCCTCCCGCTTGGCCCAGATCTCCACCTGGCCCCCGAGCGCTTCGCTCAGCCGCGGCAGGGGATGGATGGGCGAAGGTCCAAAGAGCAAGGAGGTGCGAGGAAAGTCGGCCGGCAACATTGAGCCAGTCAACCGCGCGGCTCGACATCGCCGCTCATCGTCGTAGTGTTCACCCCATGGAGACGGCGACGCTCGACCTGACCGCCGAGTTCGACCTGCGGCGGCGCGAACTCACCGGCTACTGCTACCGCATGCTGGGCTCGGGTGCGGAGGCCGAGGATGCGGTTCAGGAGACGATCCTGCGCGCCTGGAAGGCGGCCGACCGCTTCGAGGGCCGTTCCTCGGTGCGCACTTGGTTGTACCGGATCGCCTCCAACGTGTGCATCGACATGGGGCGTGCGCCCCAGCGGCGGGCCCGCCCGATGGACCTGGGTGGTCCGTCGACGCTGGCGACCGCCCAGCTGGTGCCGCTGCCCGAGTCGACGTTTGTGCAGCCGATCGCCGACCGTCGGGTGATCGACGTCGACGGCGATCCCGCCGAGGTGGCCGTCGCCCGAGACTCGATCCGGCTGGCATTCGTGGCTGCCCTCCAGCACCTGGCGCCCCGCCAGCGGGCGGTGCTCATCCTGTGCGAGGTACTCAAGTGGCAGGCGTCCGAGGTGGCCACGCTGCTCGACACCAGCGTGGCCTCGGTTAACAGCGCCTTGCAGCGGGCGCGCGCGACGCTGGCGAGCCTCGATATCGAGGCGCTCGACCCGACGCTCGATCCCGAGCACGAGGCGTTGCTCGGGCGCTACGTCGACGCCTTCGAGCGCTACGACATGGGCGCCCTGGCCGAGCTGTTGCGCTCCGACGCGGTGATCTCCATGCCGCCCCACGACCTGTGGCTGAGGGGCGCCGACCAGGTCACCGGGTGGATGTCCGGCCCCGGGCACGGTTGCGAGGGCTCCAAGCTGATCCGTGTCGACGCCAACGGCACGGCGGCGTTCGGGAGCTACCGACCGGCCGGCGACCGCCGGTGGGAGCCGTTTGCGCTGCAGGTGATCGACGTGGTCGACGGTGAGATCACCGGCCACCACAACTTCCTCTACCCGGAGCTTTTCGCCGACTTCGGCCTGCCGCCGTTTCTCACCGACTGACGGGCACCGCCGGCGCGATCAGTCGCGCTGGTCGTCGACGAACAGGTTGGCGCCGGTCTCGGCGTCGAAGAGCACCACCCGGTCGGAGTCGACCACCATCTCCAGCTCCTCACCCTCGGCGGCCTTCGAGTTGGCATCGAGACGGGCCACCATCTCGGCCCGGTCCCCGGCCCCCAACGCGGGCTGATCGAGCTCCTCGGCCAGCTCCTCGAGCTCGTCGGACTGGGCGCCCTCGGTCTGAAAGTGGGCGTAGAGCTCCGAACCCATCCACTCGACCACGTCGATCGTGGCGGTGAAGCGCAGGTGGTCGTCGCGGTCCTCGACCAGCGATGCGTCCTCGATGTGTTCCGGACGGATCCCGACGATGATGCGATCCGATGCGCCGTCGAGCGTCTCGCGCAGCGACTCGGGAACGGTGACCGTGCCGATCGGCAGCTCGATCGTTCCCGCGTCGCCCCGCTCGCCGGCGAGGAAGTTCATCGACGGCGAACCGATGAACCCGGCGACGAACAGGTTGTCCGGCCGGTTGTACAGGGTGCGCGGCGAGTCGACCTGCTGGACGATGCCCCGCCGCAGCACCGCCACCCGGTCACCGAGGGTCATCGCCTCGACCTGATCGTGGGTGACGTACACCGTCGTCGTGCCCAGGCGCTGCTGGATGCGGGAGATCTCGGTGCGCATCTGCACCCGCAGCTTGGCATCGAGGTTGGACAACGGCTCGTCCATCAGGAATGCCTGGGGCTCCCGGACGATTGCCCGGCCCATCGCCACCCGTTGCCGCTGACCGCCCGACAGTGCTGCCGGCTTGCGGTCGAGCAGCTCGGTGAGCTCCAGGGATTCGGCGGCCTCCTCCACCCGACGGGTGATCTCGTCGGAGTCAACCTTGGCCAGCTCGAGGGGGAACCCCATGTTCCGCCGGACGGTCATGTGTGGGTAGATGGCATAGGACTGAAACACCATCGCCATGTCCCGGTCCTTGGGGTCGACGTCGTTGACCTCCTTGCCGTCCACCCGCAGGGTGCCCTCCGAGATGTCCTCGAGGCCGACGATCATGTTGAGCAGGGTCGACTTTCCACAACCGGAGGGCCCGACGAGGATGAAGAACTCGCCGTCCTCGATCGTGAAGTTGGCCTTGTCGACGGCGACGGTGCCGTCGGCAAACCGCTTGGTGACGTTGTCGAGCTGGATCTCTCCCACTGGGGGCTCCTATCCCTTGACGGCGCCGGAGGTCAGCCCGGACACGATGCGGCGCTGGAAGATCAGCACCATGATGATGATCGGGACGGTCACCACCACCGATGCGGCGGCGATCGATCCCGTTGGTTGTTCAAACTGGCTGCTGCCGGTGAAGAAGGCGATCGCCGCCGGCACTGTCCGGGCCTTGTTGGTCGACGTGAGCGACGTGGCGAAGAGGAAGTCGTTCCAGGCGAAGATGAACACGAGGATCGCCGAGGTGAACACGCCCGGAGCGGCCAGCGGTGCGATCACTTTGCGGAAGGCCTGAAACGGGGTGGCCCCGTCGACCCGCGCCGCCCGGTCGAGGTCCCAGGGGATCTCCCGGAAGAACGCCGACAGTGTCCAGATGGCCAAGGGCAACGTGAAGGTCATGTAGGGGATGATCAGGCCCGCCCAGGTGTCGAACAGGTGCAGCGTTCGCCACATGTTGAACAGCGGACCGATCACCGACACCGGGGGGAACATGGCGATGGCGAGAGCGCCGGCCAGCACCAACTTGCGGCCCGGGAAGTCCAGCCGCACGATGGCATAGGCAGCGAACATCGCCAGCGTCACCGCCAGGACGGTCGAGATCAACGCGATGCCGATCGAGTTGCGCAGCGCCGAGGGAAACTGGGAGTCCTCGAAGATGGCCCGGTAGTTCTCGAGCGTCGTTGAGCGGGGAAGGAACTGTCCATCGGTCAACTGGGAGCTCGGCTTCAGCGACAACGAGACGATCCAGGCCACCGGGATGAGGGCGTAGAAGATCACCGCCGCCAGGCCGACGGCCCAGAGCACCCGCTCCTTCGCCGTTCGCTCCTTCACATCGCTGGCCATGTCACACCTCTCCTTGCTGCTGGTCGAGGTTGGCGCCAAACCCCTTGACGAACAGGCCGGCGATGAGCAGTACGGCGATGAACACCAGCACCGAGACCGCCGACCCCAGGCCCAGGTTGAGGCGGGTGATCAGCGTCTTGTAGCCGGTGATCGACACGGTCTCGGTGCCCTCGGCGCCACGGGTCTGCACGTACACCGAGTCGAACACCCGGAAGGCGTCCAGCGTGCGGAACAGCAGGGCCACCAGGATGGCCGGCTTCATCAGCGGCAGCGTCACCCTGGTGAAGCGCTGAAAGGCGGACGCCCCGTCAACCCGTGCGGCCTGCAGCAGGTCGTTGGGCACCAGGGTCAGCCCGGCGAGCAACAGCAGGGCCATGAACGGCGTGGTCTTCCATATCTCGGTGAGGATGATGACGAAGAACGACGACCATCGTGCACCGAACCACGCCGTGTCGGTGCCGAGCAGCCCGTTGACGAACCCGGTGGTCGGGTCGAAGGCGAACTTCCAGGCCAGCGCAGCGACGACGGTGATGATGCCGTAGGGGATCAGGGTCGATGCCCGCACCAGGCCGCGCCCGAAGATGGCGCGGTGCATCACCCAGGCCAGGGTGAAGCCGAGCACCAGCTCGATGATGACCGAGAAGACGGTGATGATCACCGTGCTCAGCACCGAGTCCCACCACTGCGAGGACGACAGCACCGAGGCGTAGTTGGCCAGGCCGATGAACTCGCGGTCGTCGGGAAAGCGCAGGTCGTAACGCTGCAGGCTGAGCCAGACCGCGTAGGCGATCGGGTAGGCGGTGACCACCAACATGACGGTGACCGCCGGAGCGCACAGCATCCACCCCAGGCGGCGTTCGGCGTTGGCGCGGGCGCTGCGGCCCTCGTGTGCCGTCTCGGTTGAGCTCACAGCAACCCCTCCCCGTTGAGCGCCCGGGTGACGGCGTCGCGCAGCTTGTCCACGTCGGCCTCCGGGTCGATGTCCTCCAGCGGATGCAGCGTTCCCGACACCGCCAGGGACACGTCGTTGTACAGCGGCGTCTGGGGCCGGAGCGTCGCCTCCTTGAACGTCGCCACCAGATCGTCGGCGAACGGGTAGGTCTCCCGCACCTTGTCATCGGAGTAGAGCGACTCGATCGTCGGGGGCAGTCCGCCGTTGGTGGCGGCGTAGATCTGATTGTCCTCGTTGGCCAGGCACGCCGCCGCCTCGAAGGCCTCGTCGGGATGCTTCGACATGGCGCCGACGCCGATGTTGACCCCGCCGAGCGTGACGTGGGCCGGCTCGTCGGCCGTCACCCGGGGGAACATCGCCCAGCCCAGGTTCTTGAACACCTCCGGGGCGTTGGCCTCGGCGCTTGGATAGACGAAGGGATAGTTCAACATGAACGCCGACTCGCCCGCCTCGAAGCTCAGCCGGTTGTCGTCCTCGATCGACGTGGACAGCGTGTCGGGTGCCGCATCGGAGCGGGCGTACTTGGACAGCACCTCCAGCGCTGTGCGCGTGGGCTCCTCCTCGAGCGACACCTTGGTGGCGTCGTCGTTGAGGATGCTGCCGCCCGACGACGCCAACACGGTGTTGAACAGCACGGTCAGCCCCTCGTAGCGCTGGCCCTGCGTCTGGATCAGGTGGGGCTTGCCCTCCTGCTCGAGCTTCGCCGACATGTCGAGCATCTCGTCCCAGGTTGTGGGTGGGGTCTTGACCAGGTCCTTGCGGTACCACAGCAGCTGGGTGTTCGAGGTGAAGGGAACGCCGTACACCTCGTCCTCGTAGGTGGCGCTCTCGACGGCGGCCTCCAACTTGCCCTTGGTCGCCGCTTCGGCCGCCTTGCCCTCCAACGGCAGGATCCACTCGGCGCCGGCAAACTCGGCGGTCCAGATGACGTCCATGCCGATCAGGTCGATCGACGTGTCGCCGGCGGCCAGGCGACGCACCAGCTGCTCTCGCTGCTGGTCGGCGTCCGCCGGCAGCACCTGCACCTTGATGTCATAGCCCTCGGTCGAGCAGTTCTTGGCGGCGTTGGTGAACGAGCCGCCGGGCTCATCGAAGACGTACCAGTTGAGCGTCGACGCCCCGCCCTCGTCGCCACCACAAGCGGACAGGCTCAGACCGAGCGTGACCAGCGCCAGGATCGCAGTGCACAGCGGACGTCCCCGGGGACTCATCGCATGGTTTCCTTGAGTTGGACAGTGAGTGACAGTGGGCACAGCCGGGGGGAGCTGACGAATACCTACCCCACTGTCGCAACGTCCAAACAACAAACCCGATCGTTGTGACTCGGAGGCGCCGACAACCGGCACCTCCATACCCCTCGCCTCTCACGGGCGTGTGGTCAGGAGTCGATCGAGCGCTGGTAGGCGAGCACCGCCAACGGCGCGCAGATGACGACGATGGCGACGATCCAGATCCACGAGTACGCAACCGGGTGGACGAGCGACCACGGTGCGCCCGGCTCGGTCGGGGTGTTCGGGTTGCCGAACAGGGTCCGCAGGGCGTCGGCCACGGTTGTGATCGGGTTCCACGACGCGACCGTGCGCAGCGGGCCGGGCATCGACGAGATCGGCACGAACGTCGAAGCGACGAAGGTCAACGGGAACAGCGCCACGAATGCGATCCCGCCCACCCCTTCCGGGGTGGCGACGAGGCTCCCCAACAGCACGCCGATCCAGATCATGGCGAACGCAAACGCCACCATCAGGGCGTAGGCGCTGAGCGTGTCGAACAGGCTGCCGCGGATCCGCCAGCCGATGACGTAGCCGGTGATCGACATGAGTGCGATCGGCAACAGGGCCTTGATGACGTTGGCGACCGCGTGGCCGCCCAGCACCGCACCGCGGGCGATCGGCAGCGCCCGAAACCGGTCCACCGCCTGGTTCTTGCGATCGTTGGCGATGCTGAGGGCCACGCCGAACGCGGTGAACACCAGGGTCTGGGCCATGATCCCGCCCATCAGAAACTCGCGATAGCGCTGTGGGGTGGACTCACCGCCGCCGGGAACGACGATGGCGCCGCCGAACACGTAGGCGAACATGATGACGAACATGATCGGCTGGATCGTGGCGTCGCTGAGCTGTTCGGGTTGACGACGCATGTGAATGAGGCCGCGCCGTGCGATCACCCACACGTCGTGGGTCACCCCGCGGGGCTTCGGTAGCGCCTCGCCGCCTTCTCGGCTCGCGGCGTGGCGGCCGTTCGATTCGATTGGATTGGTGATGGCGGTCATCGGTGGGCCTCCTCGGCCTCGTCAGATGGTTGGTCGGCCTCGGCGGGAGCACCGGTCAGGGTGAGGAACACCTCGTCGAGGGTGGGCTGGCGCAGGCTGAGGTCCTCGACGGCGACCCGGTTGTCGGCCAGCGCGTTGGCCACCGAGGCGAGGGCGGCGACGCCCTCGGTCGTGGGTGAGGTGGCGGTGCGTGCAGGGCGGTCGACCACCGGACGGGTGCCGGTGACTCGGGCCAGGATGGCGGCCACCTCATCGAGTTGCGACGGATCGTTGATCGTCACGCCGATGTTGTCGCCACCCACCTGGCGCTTGAGGCTGCGCGCATCACCGCGTGCGATCACCCGACCATGGTCGACGACGAGGATGTCGTCGGCCAGCCGGTCGGCCTCGTCCAGGTACTGGGTGGTCAACAGGATCGAGGTGCCGTCGCCGACCAGCGTCTCGAGCACGCCCCACAGCTCGGTGCGGGCCCGGGGGTCCAGCCCGGTGGTCGGCTCGTCGAGGAACAGCACCGACGGGCGGCCGACCAGCGTCGCCGCCAGGTCCAAGCGCCGGCGCATGCCGCCCGAGTAGCCGGAGCTCACGCGGTCGCCGGCATCGGCGAGTGAGAACTGTTCCAGTAGTTCCCGGGACCGCGCCTTGGCGGCCCGGCCTGATAGCTGGTGCAACTCACCGTTCATCACCAGGTTCTCGTGGCCGGTGAGCAGCGGGTCCACCGTGGCGTCCTGGGCGGCGAGACCGATGCGGCGGCGCACCTCGGTCGGGTGGCGGGCGACGTCGAATCCGGCCACCATCGCCGTTCCGGCGGTGGCCTGGGCCAGCGTGGTGAGGATCCGCACCACCGTCGTCTTGCCGGCCCCGTTGGGGCCGAGCACGCCGGTGACGGTGCCCGTGGGCACCTCGATGTCCACCCCGGAAAGGGCGACCGTCTCGCCGTAGTGCTTGACGAGGCCGGTGGCCTCGACCGCTAAGAAAGATGTCATGAGGGCGACTCCACGATCACGTCCCGTCGCCACGTGCGAACGGGACTGGAAAATGCTGGCATGGGTAACCGACGACGCGCGACCGCTTTTCTCATCGCGGCCGCTTCTCTCGGCACGGGCGAGGTCGTCGGGGTTGGTGGCCGGAGCCTCCGCGCAGAAGCCTGACCGCCGACTTGTGCATGACCACCATGCATAAGTCGGCGGTCAGAGTTTTGCACGATGGGACAGCAGCACCGGGAGCTGCGTCATCCCCGTCTCCAACCGTGATCGCCGTGTCCGCCGTGATCGTCGTGACGTCGGCAGGTTCTCCCGCCTGCCTGGTCGGTGACCAGGGAGACGGTGCCCGTTTGAGCGCGCCGCCTTGCAGTTCTTGCGATGATGGACCTCATGACCTTCATCGCCCTTCGCTACGACATGCGGACCACCCCGACCGGGGCGGACCACGAGGCGCTCTACCAAACGGCCATGGATCAGATCCGCTGGGCCGATCAGCTCGGGCTGGACGCGGTGGTGTTGTCGGAGCACCACGTCAGCGAGGAGGGCTACCTGCCCTCGCCGCTGGTGATGGCCGGTGCGGTGGCCGGGGCGACCGATCGCATCACGATCATGCTCGCCGCGCTGGTTGCCGGCCTGCAGCACCCGATCCGCCTGGCTGAGGACCTGGCGGTGCTCGACCACCTGGCGAGTGGCCGGGTGCTGGCCGTGCTCGGCATCGGCTATCGCCCAATCGAGTTCGAGGTGTTCGGCGCCGACCGCAGCCGTCGCGGACCGCTGCTCGAGGAGCTGGTGGGCGTGCTGCGCCAGGCCTGGGCGGGGGAGCCGTTCGAGTTCCGAGGTGCGACGATCGTGGTACGGCCCTTGCCGCTCACCCCGGGCGGGCCGATGCTGGCGGTCGGCGGATCGGTGGCGGCGTCGGCGAAGCGGGCGGCGCGGTTGGGGCTGCCGCTGTTCGCCGGTCACAACGACCCGGAGCTGGGCGAGATCTATCAGGCCGAGTGCGCCCGGCTGGGCCACGAGGGCGGCTGGACGATGATCCCGTCCGGTCCGATGTTCGTGCACGTCAGCGACGACCCCGAGCGGGACTGGGCCCGGATCGGTCCCATCGCCCTCGACGACGCCGCCATCATGGCCTCGTGGCAGACCGCCGGCAACCGCTCGCTGGTCGATTCCGCAGCGACCACGCTTCATGATCTGCGCTTGGAGGGCACGTACCGGGTGCTCACCCCCGACGAGTGCGTCGCGTTGTGTCGGGAGGTGCACACCCTGACGCTGCACCCGCTGATGGGCGGCCTCGACCCCGACCTGTCGTGGGCCAGCCTCGAACTGTTTGAGTCCGACGTGCTCCCTCGTCTGCGCGCCAACTGATCGCCTCGAACGGGCGTAACTCGTGAGGGCTCATCGGCCCCGAGCACCTCGGGCGGCCACACCGAGCAGTCGCAGATATATCAAGCGGTCGACATACGTAGTGTTCATTATGTAACCTGCCCGACCGTGGGCCGCACCCAGGAAGCACGACGCGCCGAGACCCGTCGCCGGTTGCTCGACGCCGCCACCGACCTGTTTGCCCGGCAGGGTTATCACGCCACCTCGGTCGAGGCGGTCGCCGCCGCGGCAGACCGCACCACCGGAGCGCTGTACAACCACTTCGGCGGCAAGTCCGGCCTGTTGGTCGCCCTGCTCGAGGACTGGATCGCCCAGACGGTCGCCGGCCTCACCGCCGGGCTGCGGGGAGTGCCCGACCTCAACGGCCGGTTGGCGGGGATGTGGACCGGCCTGATCTCCCACGACGGCGAGAGCGGTGACGTCTGGCTGCTGCTCGAGTTTGAGCTGTGGCTGCACGCCGTCCGCGACCCCGAGATCGGCCAGATCGGCGCCGAGCGTTTCCGTCAAATGCGCAACGGTCTGGCCGGGGCGCTGGAGGACTGGGCAATCGAGTTCGGCTTCCACCTTCCCGGCCCGAGCGACGAGGTGGCGTCGCAGCTGATCGCCCTGCTGACCGGCATGGCGTTTCAGCACCGGCTCGACCCGGTTGCGATCTCGACCGGGGCGGTTCTCGCCGGGCTGCGCCGGCTTCTCGAATTGACCCCCGAGCCGGCCCGTCTGACCACCTGATCACCCGTCCACACCCGACACATCACCATCCAGGAGCCATCCCATGCAGACCGAACTGGCCAAGCGCCTCGGTATCGAGTTTCCCATCTTCGCCTTCACCCACTGTCGTGATGTGGTGGTCGCCGTCAGCAAGGCAGGTGGCTTCGGCGTGCTCGGGGCGGTCGGGTTCACCCCCGAGCAGCTCGAGACCGAGCTGACCTGGATCGACGAGCACATCGGCGAGTTGCCCTACGGCGTCGACATCGTCATCCCCGGCAAGTACGAGGGCATGGGCGAGGGCGATGCCGAGAAGCTCGAGCAGGAGCTGAAGGACCTGATCCCCGAGCAGCACCGCAAGTTCGTCGATGACATCCTGCATGACCACGGCGTGCCGGACATCCCCGACGAGGACAAGATGCAAGAGCTGCTCGGCTGGACCGAGGCGACCGCCGGCCCGCAGGTGCAGGTTGCGCTGTCGCACCCCAAGGTGAAGTTGCTCGCCAACGCCCTGGGTACGCCGCCGCCGGACGTGATCGACGAGATCCACGAGTCCGGCCGCCTGGTCGCCGCCCTGTGCGGCACGGCCTCGCAGGCCACCCGCCACGCCAACGCCGGCGTCGACATCGTGATCGCCCAAGGCACCGAGGGTGGCGGCCACACCGGCGACGTCGCCTCGCTGGTGCTGTGGCCCGAGGTGATCGACGCCATCGGCGACACGCCGATGCTGGCGGCGGGAGGCATCGGCAGCGGCCGCCAGATGGCGGCGGCGCTGGCCCTGGGTGCCCAGGGCGTGTGGACGGGGTCGCTGTGGCTCACCGTCGACGAGGCCGACGTGCCACCGGCGCAGATGAAGACGCTGCTCGAGGCGACCAGCCGCGACACGGTGCGCTCGCGGTCGTGGACCGGCAAGCCGTGCCGCATGCTGCGCAACGAGTGGACCGAGGCCTGGGAGGCCGAGGGCAACCCCAAACCGCTCGGCATGCCGATGCAGTTCATGGTCACCTCCAACGCGGTGCAGCGGGGCCACCTCTATCCCGAGCAGGCCAAAGACGTGAACTTCAACCCGGTCGGCCAGATCGTCGGCAGGATGAACAAGATGCGGCCGACACGCGAGGTGGTGTTCGACCTGGTGAGCGAGTGCATCGATGCCACCGAGCGCCTCCAGGGCCTCATGAACTCGACCACGGAGGCGTCGGCATGACCGCCACGACGAGCCCCGATTCCCGCGACGAGGGGATCGGTTCGCCCGCGACCGGCGGCTGTCCTTTCACGGGCGCGGTCGCCCGTGGGCCGATCGAACCGGTCGCCGTCGAGCCGGGCTTCGACTTCACCGACCCCGATCTGATCGCCGACCGCATCCCGCTCGAGGAGCTGGCAGCGCTACGCCAAAGCGCCCCGATCTTCTGGAACCCCCAGACCCGCGAGGAGTCGTCCTTTGACGACGGCGGCTTCTGGATGGTCACCCGGCACGCCGACGTGAGGGCGATCTCCGGCGCCCGGGACGGCTGGTCGTCCGAGGAGAACACGGCGGTCGTCCGCTTCGACGGTGCGACTGTCGGCCCCGACGAGCGGGCGATGCAGCGGGAGATGATCCTCAACATGGATGCGCCCCGGCACACCAAGCTGCGGGGCATCATCGGCCGGGGCAGCTTCACCCCCCGGGCGATCGGCCGGATCGAGGGAGCGCTCGACCAGCGGGCGCGCCAGATCGTGTCCGACGCCGTGGCCAAGGGCAGCGGCGACCTGGTGGCCGATGTGTCGTGTGAGCTGCCGCTTCAGGCGATCGCCGACCTGGTCGGGTTCCCCCAGGAGGACCGCAAGAGGATCTTCGACTGGTCCAACCAGATGGTGGCCTACGACGACCCGGAGTACGAGGTGGAACCGGCCGTCGCCGCCGCCGAGATCCTCGGCTACGCCATGGGGCTGGGCGAGGCCCGCAAGGCGGACCCGCAGGGCGACATCGCCACCCGGTTGCTCACCGCCGACCTCGACGGCGAGCTGCTGACCTCCGAGGAGTTCGCCTTCTTCTGTTTGATTCTGGCGGTCGCCGGCAACGAGACCACCCGCAACGCGATCAGCCACGGTATGCAGGCGTTCTTCGAGAACCCCGACCAGTGGGAGCTGTTCAAGCGAGAACGGCCCGAGACGACCGCTGATGAGATCGTGCGTTGGGCCAGCCCGATCGTGATTTTCCAGCGCACCGCCACGACCGACCACGAGATCCACGGCACGAAGATCAAGGCCGGTCAGCGGGTGGGGTTGTCCTACAGCTCGGCCAACTTCGACGAGACCGTGTTCGACGAGCCGCACCGCTTCGACATCACCCGTAGTCCCAACCATCACGTGGGCTTCGGCGGGGGCGGAGCGCACTACTGCATCGGAGCCAACCTGGCCCGCATGGAGATCAACCTGATGTTCAACGCCATCGCCGACCTGGCACCCGACATCGAGCCGCTGGGCGACCCCCGCCGGCTGCGCAGCGCCTGGATCAACGGCATCAAGGGCCTTCCGGTGCGCTACGCCTGAGGCGGTGCGCCTTTGGGACGATTGGAGGTCACCTGTTGGCCCGTCATCATCCCAAAGGTCGGCATCCACGCTGGGTGAGCGCGAACACGACGCCAAGATGTGGCGATTGGCCGTGAAGAAGGCGTGAAGGCCATTCCCAGCAGGACGAGGGGCGCCTAGACCTCTTCGCATGACAGATGTTCTACTTCTGATCCTGCTGATCGGTGCCTTCGCCGTCTTCGCCGGCTATGTGCGCGTGTGCGACCGCATCGTCGGTCCGGACGACGATGTCGACGTGACGTCGCCACCGACGCCCTCGGCGTCGGTGGCAACCCCGAACGCGGGGGAGCGCCTGTGAACCTCGAGAGCATCGCAGGCCTGGTGATCGCCGCCGGGCTGTTCGTCTACCTCGTCGTCACCCTGATCTGGCCGGAGCGCTTCTGATGTCCGCCGCAGCCATTTTCCAAATCGTGGTTCTGTTGGTGTTGCTCGGCGTCACCGTGCCCCCGCTCGGGCGCTACCTGGCGGGGGTGTTTGGCGACCCAGAACTGGGCGCCGAGCCCGAGCCCACCCCCGGCGAGCGGGTGTTTGGCCCCATCGAGCGCGTGATCTACCGGGCCTGTCGCATCGACCCCGGATCACAGCAGCGCTGGACCGGGTACGCCATGTCGCTCCTGGCGTTCAGCCTCGCATCGGTTGTGGGGTTGTACGCCCTGCTCCGATTGCAAGGGGTGCTGCCCCTGAACCCCGATGGCTTCCCGGCCGTCGGCCCGACGGTGGCGTTCAACACGGCCGTCTCGTTCCTCACCAACACCAACTGGCAGGCCTACGGCGGCGAGACCACGATGAGCCACCTCAGCCAGATGGTGGGGCTGACCGTTCAGAACTTCGTGTCGGCGGCTGCCGGCATGGCGGTGATCGTGGCGATCATCCGTGGCATCACCCGGCGCGGATCGTCCACGCTCGGCAACTTCTGGGTGGACCTCACCCGGATCGTGGTGCGGGTGCTCGTGCCGATGGCGTTCATCGCTGCGATCTTCCTGGTCAGCCAGGGCGTCATCCAGAACTTCTCGGGGACTCAAACGGTCTCGGGCGTTGCCGGCGCCTCCCAGTCGGTCCCCGGTGGCCCGGCGGCCTCGCAGGTGGCGATCAAGCACCTGGGCACCAACGGCGGCGGGTTCTTCAACGCCAACTCGACCCACCCCTTCGAGAATCCCAACGGCTGGACCAACCTGCTGCAGATCTGGTTGATCCTGTCGCTGCCCCTGGCCATCCCGCTCGCCTACGGGCGGATGGTGAAGGACCGCAAACAGGGCAACGTCTTGCTCGGCGTGATGATGGTGCTGTGGCTCGGGTCGGTGCTGCTGGCCAGCACTGCCGAGACCGCCGGTAACCCGATGCTGACCGATCGAGGCGCCGACCAGGCGGTGGCCGCCCAGCAGTCGGGCGGCAACATGGAGGGCAAGGAGACCCGGTTTGGCCCGGGGACCTGTGGGCTCTTTGCCGGCACCACCACCGGAACCTCCACCGGCGCGGTCAACTGCATGCACGACTCGATGACCGGCGCCGGCGGCGGCGTCACCATGGTCAACATGCTGCTCGGGGAGGTGAGCCCGGGCGGCGTCGGAGTGGGGTTGATGGGGCTCCTGATCTACGCCCTGCTGGCGGTGTTCATCGCCGGGCTGATGGTTGGGCGAACACCCGAGTACCTCGGTAAAAAGATACAAGCGACCGAGATGAAGCTGGTGGTGCTCTTCATCGTGGTCATGCCCCTCACCGTGTTGGGCCTGAGCGCGGTGAGCATCCGGTTGGGCACCGTGCTCGACCAGTCGATCCAGGATCCGGGGGCGCACGGCCTGAGCGAGGTGCTCTACGCCTTCACCTCGGCGACCAACAACAACGGCTCGGCGTTCGCCGGGCTCGACGCCAGCACCAACTGGATGACGATCACCCAGGGCATCGCCATGTTGCTCGGCCGTTTCGGGTTGATCATCCCGGCCCTGGCGATTGCCGGATCGTTGGCCCGCAAGCAAAGGGTGCCGGTCACCGCCGGCACGTTCCCCACCGATACCCCGCTGTTCGGCGGCCTCGTGACCGGCGTCGTGCTGATCGTCGCCGGACTCACTTTCTTTCCCGTACTTGCGCTCGGCCCGGTGGTCGAGGCGCTGGCTATGCGGTGGGGAGCCGCATGACCGCCGCCGCTATTCCACCCCCCCAATCCCCCGACGAGCCGGTAGCCCACGATCCGGGCGACACCCGGCGCCCGGCCAAGGCCTCGGTGCTCGATCGATCGATCATCGGTCCCGCTCTCCGCGACAGCGTGCGCAAGCTCGACCCGCGGGCGATGGCCAAGAACCCGGTGATGTTCATCGTCGAGGTGGGCGCTGCGCTCTCCACCGTGTTGTTGTTCACCGGCATGGGCAGCTCGTCTGCGTCGGAGAACGTCTTCAACGTCATCGTCACCGTCGTGCTGTGGTTCACCGTGCTGTTCGCCAACTTCGCAGAGGCGATGGCCGAAGGCCGCGGCAAGGCGCAGGCGGCCAGCCTGCGAGCCACCCGCCAGGAGACCTCGGCTCGCCGACGCAACGCCGACGGCAGCTTCTCCGACGTGGCCTCGACCGAACTCGACATCGGCGACGAGGTGGTGGTCGTCGCCGGTGAGGTGATCCCCGGCGACGGTGACATCGTCGAGGGCATCGCCACCGTCGACGAGTCGGCGATCACCGGCGAGTCGGCACCGGTGGTACGCGAGTCGGGCGGCGACCGTTCGGCGGTCACCGGCGGCACCAAGGTGTTGTCCGACGAGATCGTCGTGCGCATCTCGACCCGCCCCGGCGAGTCGTTTCTCGACCGGATGATTGCTTTGGTCGAGGGCGCCGAACGCCAGAAGACGCCCAACGAGATAGCGCTCGGCATCCTGTTGTCCGGCCTGACGATCATCTTCCTGCTGGCAGTGGTCACCCTGCAGCCGTTCGCCACCTACTCGGGGGACGGGCAGTCGCTGATCGTGCTCACGGCGCTGTTGGTGTGCCTGATCCCAACCACGATCGGCGGCCTGTTGTCATCGATCGGCATCGCCGGCATGGACCGGCTGGTGCAGCGCAACGTGTTGGCGATGTCCGGCCGGGCGGTCGAGGCCGCCGGCGACGTGTCCACCCTGCTGTTGGACAAGACCGGCACGATCACCTTCGGCAACCGCCGGGCGAGCGAGTTCGTGCCGGTGCACGGCGTCGGCGATGCCGAGCTTGCCGAGGCGGCGCTGGTGACCAGCCTGGCCGACGAGACCCCGGAGGGCCGCTCGATCGTCGACCTGGCCGCGGAGCAGTTCTCCCTGTCCGCCGAGCTGGAGGCGGGCGCCGAGCTGGTGCCCTTCACCGCCCAGACCCGCATGAGTGGGGTCAACCTCGGCGATGGGCGCCAGCTGCGCAAGGGCGCTGCCGACTCGGTGCGTCGATGGGTGGAGGAGCTCGGCGGGTCGACGCCCCCGGAGCTGCTCACCCATGTGGCCGACATCTCCAACTCCGGCGGCACACCGCTGGTCGTGGCCGACGGCACCCGGGTGCTTGGCGTGGTGCACCTCAAGGACGTCGTGAAGCCCGGCATGCGCGAGCGCTTCGACGAGCTGCGGGCGCTCGGCATCCGCACGGTGATGATCACCGGCGATAACCCCCTGACCGCCAAGGCGATCGCAGCCGAAGCGGGGGTCGACGACTACCTGGCGGAGGCGACCCCGGAGCAGAAGATGGAGCTGATCCGCGCCGAGCAGGCCGGCGGCCGCCTGGTGGCGATGACCGGTGACGGCACCAACGATGCGCCGGCGCTGGCCGCAGCCGACGTGGGCGTGGCGATGAACACCGGCACCCAGGCCGCCAAAGAGGCCGGCAACATGGTCGACCTGGACTCCAACCCCACCAAGCTGATCGAGATCGTCGAGATCGGCAAGCAGCTGCTGATCACCCGGGGTTCGCTCACCACCTTCTCGATCGCCAACGACGTCGCCAAGTACTTCGCCATCATCCCGGCAATGTTCCTGGTCGCCTACCCGGAACTCGATGCCCTCAACGTCATGGGTCTGGGCTCCGCTCGATCGGCGATCCTGTCGGCGGTCATCTTCAACGCCCTGATCATCGTGGCGCTCATCCCGCTGGCGCTGCGCGGCGTGCAATTCCGGGCGGTCGGCGCCGCCGAAGTGCTGCGACGCAACATGGCGATCTACGGGCTGGGCGGGCTGATCGCCCCGTTCATCGGAATCAAAGCGATCGACCTGATCATCACCACCCTGGGAGTCTCCTGATGCGTCGCCAACTGCTGACCGGCCTGACCATGTTTGCCATGATGACCGTGCTCGTCGGCGTCATCTACCCGCTGGCGGTCACCGGGGTCGCCCAGCTGGCCTTCGGTGACCGCGCCAACGGCTCGATCATCGAAACGGAGGGTCAACCGGTGGCCTCATCCCTGATCGGCCAGAACTTCGAGGGCCCGGAATGGTTCCACCCTCGGCCCTCTGCGGCCGGTGACGACGGCTACGACGGCGCCGCCAGCGCAGCGTCCAACCTGGGCCCGACCAGCGAGGAGCTGGCAGACCTGGTCGGCGAACGCGTCGAGGCCTACCGGGCCGAGAACGGTCTCGACGACCGTGTCCGGGTGCCGGTTGACGCAGTTACCGCCTCCGGGTCGGGCCTTGACCCGCACATCTCGGTGGCCAACGCCCAGATGCAGGCCCCCCGGGTGGCGGCGGACCGCGGCCTCGACGACGAGGTCGTCGCCGGTCTGATCGACGACGCCACGCAGCGCCGCCCCCTCGGCGTGCTCGGCGACGACGGCGTCAACGTCGTCGAACTCAACCTGGCGCTCGAGGGTCGCGGAGGTCGCTGATGGCGGCGCTTCGTAGACTTCGCTCGTGAGCCGAGGTCGCCTCCGCATCTACCTGGGCGCTGCGCCCGGGGTGGGCAAGACCTATGCCATGTTGGGCGAGGGGCGCCGCCGCCTCGACCGGGGTACCGACGTGGTGGTCGGCTTTGTCGAAACCCACGGCCGCCGCGACACCGCCGATCGCCTCGAGGGGCTCGAGGTGGCGCCACGGCGCAGCCTCGATCACCGAGGCGCCGAGCTGGAGGAGATGGACCTCGACGCGCTGCTCGCCCGCTGCCCCGAGGTGGCGCTCGTCGACGAGCTGGCCCACACCAATGCCCCCGGGTCGCGCCACGCCAAGCGCTGGCAGGACGTGGAGGAGTTGCTCGACGCCGGCATCGACGTGGTCTCCACCGTCAACGTCCAACACCTGGAGTCGCTCAACGACGTCGTCGAGGCGATCACCGGCGTGCGCCAGCGCGAGACCGTGCCCGACCGGGTGGTGCGCGACGCCGAGCAGGTGGAGCTGGTCGACATGACGCCCGAGGCCCTGCGCCGCCGCATGGCTCACGGCCACATCTACGCGCACGACAAGGTGGACGCCGCCCTCGCCAACTACTTCCGCCCGGGCAACCTGGGCGCGCTGCGCGAGCTGGCCCTCTTGTGGCTGGCCGACAAGGTCGACGAGGCCATGCGGCGCTACCTGCACGACGAGCGGATCGTGGGCACTTGGGAAACCCGGGAGCGGGTGGTGGTGGCCATCACCGGCGCCCCGAGCGGCGACCACCTGATCCGCCGGGCCGCCCGCATGGCGCGCCGCAGCCACGGCGACCTGATCGGGGTGCACATCCGTCCGGGCACCGGGCTGCGGGAGGGCCCCAACGAGGCGTTGCTTGCGCACCGAGCGCTGCTCGCCGACCTGGGCGGCACCTACCACGAGACGACCAGCGACGACGTCGCCGAGGGGCTGGTTGCGTTCGCCGAGTCGGTGCGCGCCACCCAGATCGTGCTCGGCGCCTCCCACCGCAATCGACTGTCCGAGCTGGTGCGGGGCTCGGTGATCAACCGCGTGATCCGAGCTGCGGGCGAGATCGACGTCCACGTGATCTCCCGCAACGGTGGCGCAGAACGGGCGCCGCTGCCGTCGGCGCACCGGCGCCGCAGGTCCCCGCTGTCGCGCAGGCGGCGGGCTGCCGGCTGGGCGCTGGCGGTGGTCGGCCTCCCGCTCCTGACCGTCATCCTCGACGCCGCTCGCAACTCGATCGGGCTGCCCTCGGTCCTGGTGATCTACCTGCTGTACGTCTGCATTGTGGCGGCGATCGGTGGTTTCGGCCCTGCCTTCGTCACCGCACTCGCGTCGACCGCAGCGGCCAACTGGTACTTCACCCAGCCCCTCTACACGTTGCGGATCAAAGACCCAGAGCACCTGATTGCGGTGGCGGCCTTCGTGTCGGCCGGTGGGCTCGTCAGCCTGCTCGTCGCCCGGACCGCCCGACGCACGGCCGACGCTGCCCGGGCGCGGGCGGAGACGGAGGCCCTCGTCGACGTGGTCGGGGCCGATGCCGGCGAGAACGATCCGGTGGCGGTGCTGCTCAGCCACCTGCGCATCACGTTTGGCCAACAGGCGGCGGCGGTCTTCGTCCGCGGCGACGAACGCAGCTGGAGCGTCGTCGCCGTCGACGGACCCGACCCGACAGCGGATCCCGCCGATGGCGAGCGCCTGGAGCTGGGGGAGCACCACCTGCTCACGCTGACGCCGGGCGGTCTGACCGCCGCCGATCGACGTGTGCTGGGGGCGTTCGCCACCCGGTTGGTCGAGGCGCTGCAACGGCGGGTGTTGGAGGCGGCGGCCGGCGACCGAGCCGCATTGGCCCGGGCCGACGAGCTGCGCACGGCGATCCTGCGGGCGGTGTCACACGATCTGCGCTCGCCGCTGGCGTCGATCAAGGCGTCGTCGACCAGCCTTCTTCAGGACGACGTGGACTGGAACGCCGAGCAGCGCACCGAGTTTGCCCGCACGATCGACGAGGAGGCGGACCGGCTGGACGAGCTGATCGGCAACCTGCTCGACATGAGCCGCATCGAGGCCGGCGCAGTCGAGATCATCGTCCGGCCCGTCGGGCTCGACGACGCCATCGCGGCGGCGCTCGCCAGCCTGTCCGAGGCCACCGAACGGGTCGTGATCGAGCTCGACGACGATGCCCCGGCGGCGCTGGCCGACGCGGGGCTCTTCGAGCGGGTGCTGGCCAACATCGTGTCCAACGCGCTCAACCATTCGCCCGCCGACCGCAAGGTCGTCGTTCAGGCGACCAGCCACGACGGCTCGGCGGTGACGAGGATCATCGATCACGGTCCGGGCGTGTCGCCCGAGGCACGCGCCACCATGTTTCAGCCCTTCCAACGCTTCGGGGACGACACGAGCGGGGGAGTGGGCCTGGGGCTGGCGGTGGCCCGGGGCTTCATGACCGCCATGCACGGCGTGCTCAGCGCCGAGGAAACGCCCGGCGGCGGTCTGACCGTGACGCTGTCGCTGCCCCTCGCCGAGCGGAGCGATGCCATGCCGCCGCTCGGCCCCGACCCGGGAGCTCCGGTGTCCGCTGGGCGCACCGCCGGTCGATCGCCACTCGAGGCGACGCCGTGACCAACGTTCTGGTGGTCGGCGCTGTTTCCCGGGCGGGGGTGGCCTCGTGACCACCGTGCTGGTCGTCGACGATGAGCCGCAGATCCGGCGAGCGTTGGCCACCAACCTGCGGGCCCGCGAGTTCGAGGTGGTGCTGGCCGAGTCCGGGCGTGGAGCGCTTCAACTGGCGGCGGATCGTCACCCCGACCTCGTGCTGTTGGACATCGGGCTTCCCGACCTGACCGGGATCGAAGTGATCCACGGCCTGCGCGGGTGGACCGAGGTGCCGATCATCATGTTGACCGTGCGCAGCGAGGAGGCCGACAAGGTGGAGGCGCTCGACGCGGGGGCCGATGATTTCGTCACCAAGCCGTTCGGCATGAACGAGCTGCTCGCCCGCATGCGCGCTGCGCTGCGGCGCACGGCCTCCGGGGGCGAGGCCGTCCCGGTCGTGGCCGTCGGCCAGCTGCGGATCGACCTGGCCGACAAGCGGGTGGAGCGCGCCGGCGAGGCCGTGCACCTCACGCCCACCGAGTGGGAACTGGTCGAACACCTGGTGCGTCACAGCGACCGCCTGGTCACCCAACGTCAGTTGCTGACCGCCGTGTGGGGTCCGAACTTCGACGACGAGTCCGGCTATCTGCGGGTCCACATGGCCAACGTGCGCCGCAAGCTCGAAGCAGACCCCTCCCACCCCCGACACTTCAAGACCGAACCGGGGATGGGCTACCGATTCCTCACCGACGGAGATGACCAGCGATGAACCGCTTCGATCGATTTCTTCAACGCATTCTCGCGTCGATCAGCGCCACCGACTCGAGGCGGGTCGGTCACGGCCGGTTCGAGACGGTGGAGCCGGCCGAGGGCCAGCCGCTCGTGCGGGCCCGGCTGATCGCCGGATACGTCCTGGCCGTCGCCCTGCCGGCGGTCACCGCTGCTGCGACGATTCCGCTGCGCGGCTCCCACACCGGCGCAGCGGCCGTGGTGCTCGTGCTGGCGGTCGTCGTGGTCGCGGCGATCGGCACGACGGGCCCGGCGCTGCTGGCGGCGGTGTGGGCCGGGGTGATCTTCGATCTCCTCCTCACCAAGCCGTATTACCGGCTGGCCATTTACGACGGCGACGACCTGTCCGCTGCGATCTCACTGGTCGTCGTCGGCGTCATCGTCGGGGTGCTCAGCAGCAGGCTGGCCAGCCTGGCCGCCCGCAACATCGCACGGCGCAAGGAACTTCACCAGCTGGTCAAGTTCATCCAGGCTGCCGATGTGGCCTCGTCGATCGACGAGCTCAGCGAGGTGTTGCAGGCCGAGCTGACCGATCTGCTCGGTTTGGCCAGCTGCGACTGGTCGCCCGACGGCCAGGGTGGCGACGGCCCCTGGTTGCTGTCGACCGGCTCGGTGATGGGCCCCTTGGCGGCGATGAACCCCGACCGGGCCGTGCTCCCCGAGGGCCTCGACCTGCCCGTCGAGGTCGGGCCCACCCGGCTGGGCCACCTGACCCTGTCGCCCCAGCCCGGCCGCCGCACCTCGGTCGAGGAGCGGCTGACCGCAGCAACGATGGCCACCGTGTTCGCCGGTGCCGTCGCTCGCCTCCGGGCATCGAGCCTCGAACCGGAGACCTGATTGGCAGCCGCGTGACCTGAAAAGCGACGAAGTGGGGAATGGAAACGACCGCCAGGCGGTCGTTTCCACTCCCCACTTCGGAGTTTTCGAAAGCGTGCGCGAGAACATGTTCTCGCGAGTACGGTGGCGTTCGTCACAGATCCGGGGGGATGCGACATGGAAGTTGGGGGACGACGCAGGTCGGCCGGATTCGGGTCGGGACTTCGCAGGCGGACATCGGCTGCCGTCATCGTGGTGGCCGTGCTGGCCGGCGGCTGCACCCGTGGTGCCGACGAGGTCGAGACCGGCGCGGCCGCACCGGTCGCCGCCGACGGTGCAACCGCCGCCGACGGCAGCACCTCGGGCAACGGTGGAACGCAGGCCCCGGGCGAACAGGCTCCGGCAGCAGGTGACTTTGGCGATCTCAAGGGCGTATGCGGTCCAGGTGACGCCTCGGGAGCGACGGCCCAGGGGGTCACCGACGACGCCATCCAGGTGGGCACGATCGCCGACCCCGGCTTCATCGGCCGCCCCGGGCTGAACCAGGAGATCTTCGACGCAGCCGAGGTGTTCACCTCGTGGTGCAACGACGCCGGCGGCATCAACGGTCGCAAGATCGAGGACGTGGAACGCGACGCCAAGCTGACCGAATACAAGCAGCGCATCACCGAGTCCTGCCAGGAGGACTTCATGCTCGTCGGCAGCGGCGGCGTGTTCGACGAGACCGGACAGGAGGAGCGCCTCCGTTGCATGCTCCCCGAGATCCCCGGATTTCAGGTTTCGCCCGAAGCGCGAGCCTCCGAGCTGTCGGTGTCACCGATTCCAGCCGCGATCGACGAGTTGCAGGTTGGGCTGTTCCGCTACCTGGAGGACGAGTTTCCCGGGTCGACCGACCGGGTGGGCTTCCTGACCGGCAATATCGGATCGTTGGTGTTCGTCGACGCCCAGGCCCAGGATGCCGCCAAGGAACTGGGATGGACCTCGGTGTACCAAGCCCAGTACAACTCGACGGGCGAGGCCAGTTGGACGCCCTTCGCCGAGGCGCTGTCGAGCGACAAGGTGGAGGGCGTGGTCTACACGGGCGAGCCCGAGAACCTGGCCAAGCTGCTTCAGGCGATGGCCGACATCGGCTACGAACCAAAGTGGGTGCTCGCCGGCACCAACGTGATCGATCAGGGCTTCATCGAGGTGGGCGGCGCCGCGGTGAACAACGTCTACGCCGTGGCCTCGATCGTGCCGCCGTTCCTCGCCGCCGACAACCCGGCGACACAGCAGTACATGGACCTGTTCGCCGAGTACCTCCCCGACGGCAAGGACCAGGCCCTGCTCGGCTACCAGGCCTTCTCGGGCTGGTTGCTCTTCGCCACAGCGGTGAAGGAGTGCGGCTCCGATGTGACCCGCACATGCGTGTACGAAGCGGCGCGGGGGATCACCGACTGGACCGGGGGCGGGCTGAACGCAGCGACCAACCCGGGCAAGAACGAGGGCCCCGACTGCATGATGGTCGTTGAGGCCACGCCAAAGGGCTTCGTCGTCCCCGATGACTTCAAACCGACCGATGGGCTGTTCTCCTGCTCGAAGGACAACATCATCAAGCTGACCGGCGACTACGGGTCGGGCACCACCCTCGAGTCGGTCGGCAAGTCGATCGACGATCTCGAGTGACGTGAATGGAAAAGTTTCTGATCTTCACGATCGTCGGCCTCAGCCTGTCGGCGATCTACGCCATCATCTCCAGCGGGTTGGTGCTCACCTATACGACAACCGGCATCTTCAACTTCGCCCACGGCGCCATCGGCATGCTGGCCGCCTTCACCTACTGGCAGATCCGCTTCCAGTGGGGCTGGCCCACCCCGCTGGCCCTGCTTCTGGTGATCGGTGTGGTGGCTCCGCTCTTTGGCTTGGTGCTCGAACGGGTGATCATGTCGGGCCTGGCCGGCACGAGTGAGGCGACCAAGCTGGTCGTCTCGATCAGCCTGCTCGTCGGACTGATCGGCCTGGCCAACCTGATCTGGACGCCGGGCCAGAGTCGACCGATGAGCACCTTCTTCCAGGGACGCAGTCTGGACCTTGGGGTCACGTCGATCACGTATCACCAGGCGATCACCATCGGCGTGGCGATTGCGGTAGCCATCGGCCTGCGCTGGTTGCTGTACCGCACCCGCATCGGCGTCTCGATGCGGGCCAACGTCGACGACAGGTCGCTGGCGCTGCTCAACGGCGCCCGACCCGACCGGATCGCCCTGATCAGCTGGGCGGTCGGCGTCGGGCTGGCGGCGGTCGGCGGCATCCTCATTGCACCGGCGCTGTCGCTCGAGGCCGGGTCGCTCTCGCTGTTGATCGTCAACGCCTACGCCGCGGCGATCTTTGGCCGCCTGCGCTCGCTGCCGCTGACCTTCGTCGGGGCGATGGCGATCGGCCTGACCGAGGGCTACCTGGCCGGGTACCTCCCGGGCGACAACCGGTACCTGGCCGGAATGCGCCCGGCCGCAGCGGTGATCATCCTGTTTCTGGCGCTGCTGTTCGTGCCCAACCCCCGCCTGCGCACCCGCACCCAGCTGCGCGAGTTCTTCCCGTCGCCGTCCCGCTCGGGCACGTTCGTGCTGGCCGGCGTCGTGATCGCCGTCGGGGTCGTGATGGTCACCACCCTCGACTCGGGCAGCCTGATCTCCTACGGGCCGGTGTTTTCGTTGGGGATCGTCGCCCTGTCGTTGGTGCCGCTGGTCGGATTCGCCGGGCAGATCTCGCTCGCCCAGCTGACCTTCGGCGGTATCGGCGCTATCGCCGTCGCCCATCACGGCGGCGGCGGGTCGCCGCTCGGCCTCGTGCTGGCGATGGTGTTCGCCGCCGCGGTCGGGGCGCTGATCGCCCTGCCGGTGATGCGGCTCTCGGGCATCTACCTGGCGCTGGCCACCGCTGCATTCGGCGTGGCGATGGACCGTTGGATCTTCAACCTGCCCGACTTCGACCTGGGTCCGGTCCGCGTCAGCTTGTTCAACGTCAACAGCACGAGCATCGACGCGCTGTCGCTGTTCGGCTACCGCTTCGACACGCCCGGCCGGCAGCTGATGCTGTCGGCAGTCGCCTTTGCCGTCGTGGCGATGCTGGTCGCCGCGCTGCGCTGGAGTCGCTGGGGCCGCCAGCTGGTGGCGATGCGCGACAGCGAGGTGGCCTGTGCCACGTTCGGGCTGGACCTGCGCTGGCCGAGGGTTGGCGTCTTTACCCTGTCGGCGGCCATCGCCGGGCTGGGCGGTGCGCTCTACGGCATGCAGCTGGGCACGGTGTCACCATCGCGCTACGACCTGCTCACCGGCCTGCCGATCTTCATCCTGGTCGTCGTCGGCGGAGCCGGGCTGATCGGCGGCGCCCTGTTTGCCGGCATCAGCCTGTTTGGTCTCATCCCGCTGACCTCCGGCCTGGGGCCGTTGTTCGCCAAGATCAACACGATCACCCCGGGCCTCGCCGGTATCGGCCTGGGCCGCAGCCCCAGCGGGGTGGTGCCGCTGATGTCGGACGGGGTGGCCCCGTTGCGTCGGGATCGTCCGGCGCTGATCGCCATGGTGGCGGCGATGATCGGCGCCTACGCGCTGCGCCTGGCCGGCGTGATCGGCAACTGGCCCTTCGCCGCCTTGGTGGCCGCAGCATTCCTGGTTGCCGGCGCGTTGGCCACCGCACGGGCGTCGCTGGCGGCTGGCCGGGAGCGCGAGGCGGCGCCGCAGCGCAAACTCGCCGATGCGGGCATCGAGTGGGCGGGCATTGCGCGGGCCTGGTCGGCCGCCGACCTGGCGGCGATGAACGAGGAGCTGTCCTTCGACGGGACCGGCAAGGAGGGAGCGGCGTTCGTCCCGGCCCGCACGGGCGGGCCCGAACCCAGAGGTTTGGGGTCGCTCGATGACGGGCCGGGGGTCCGATCGACTGGGAGCGCCGGCGGTGGCAGCCAGGCGGGGCGAAGCGACGAGGAGGTGGTCGGTGGGCGTGCTTGAGGCGACCGATGTCGTCGTGGCCTTCGGGGGAAACCGGGCGCTCGATTCGGCGTCGCTCGTCGCCCCCGAGGGGCAGATCACCGGGCTGATCGGGCCCAACGGAGCGGGCAAGACCACCCTGTTCAACGCCATCACCGGGCTGGTGACACCGTCGTCGGGTCGGATCACCCTCGACGGCGTCGACATCACCCGCAAGTCGATGCACCGGCGTGCGCGGGCCGGCCTGGCCCGCACGTTTCAACAGCTCGAGCTGTTCACGATGCTGTCGGTGCGCGAGAACATCCGGGTGGCGGCCGACATCCATCACCGGTGGGCCCGCCATGCGGGCGACCCGGCTGCGTTCACCGAGCGGGTCCTCGATCGCGTCGGCCTGCGCGACGTGGCCGACGAACGGGTCACCACGCTGTCGACGGGCCATGGCCGGCTGGTCGAGCTGGGCCGTGCGCTCGCCTGCGAGCCGAGCGTGCTGCTCCTCGACGAACCGGCGTCGGGCCAGAACGATGCCGAGACCGCCCGCTTCGGGCAGCTCCTCGTCGAGCTGGCCGGCGATGGCACGACGATCGTGCTGGTCGAACACGACATGTCACTGGTGATGGAGGTCTGCGACACGGTCAACGTATTGAACCTGGGCCGCATGCTCATCAGCGGACCCCCCGCCCAGGTGCAGGCCGACCCGGCAGTGCTCGAGGCCTACCTTGGCGCTCCTCAGCCGGATCAGCCCAAAGCGGGTGCTCGATGAGTGGGAGTCCGCTGGTGGAGCTGCGCGGCATCCACGCCGGCTACGACGGGATCGATGTGCTGCATGGGGTGGACCTGGTGGTCGGCGCCGGCGAGGTGATGGCGATCCTCGGGCCCAACGGCGCCGGCAAGTCGACCACCCTCAAGGTGCTCGCCGGCCTGCTGCCGGCGTCTGCTGGCGACATCAACATCGCCGGGCGCCGGGTCAACGGCGCCAGGGCCGACGACCTGGCCCGGCGCGGCCTGTGCCTCATCCCCGAAGGTCGGGGCATCTTCCCCAACCTCACGGTGCGGGAGAACCTGTGGATGATGACCCACCGGGGCCAGGACCGTGCCCGCATCGAGGAGCGCTCGATCGCCCGGTTCCCGCAGCTGGCCAAGCGGATCGATCAGACCAGCGGCACCCTCTCCGGCGGCCAACAGCAGATGCTTGCCATGGCTCGCGGGCTGGCGACCGACCCGGCCCTGTTGGTGCTCGACGAGCTGTCGATGGGGCTGGCGCCGATCATCGTCGACGAGCTCTACGCCACCGTCGCCCAGGTGGCCGCCCAGGGCACCTCGGTGCTGCTCGTCGAGCAGTTTGCCCGCATCGTCATCGACGTGGCCCACAGGGCCGCAGTGATGGTGCAGGGCCGCGTCGTTGAAACCGGACGGCCCCACGACATCGAAGAACGCCTCTCCCAGGCCTACCTGGGTGGATGAAGGAGAAGCCCTGTGCCCGAGAACCCTGTGCCCGAGAACCCTGTGCCCGAGAACCCTGTGACTGCCGAGAACCCCGAAACGGGCGAGGGTATCAACCGGGTGGAACAGTTCAGCGCCGAGATCGCCGACATGGCGCTGCCCGGCACCGCCAGCGGTCGCGACCGTGCGCTGCTGTGGGTCGGCGCGGCGCTGATGATCGTGGCGGTCGTCATGGTCATCGTCGCCTACTTCATCGGTCACAGCACCACCAACCCGCTGCAGCAGCGCGACGCCATCGTCAGCGCCCTGATCGGGCTCACGCTGGCCGTCGTCGGCGCGGCGCTGTTCGTCCGCTACTCCCTCGCCCAGTTTCTGCGGTTCTGGATGGCCCGCCTGTCGTTCGACTCCGCCACCGCCACCGACCGGCTGGTCGACGCGCTCCGTGAACGGGACTGAGTTGGACGAGCGGGACTGAGTTGGGCGAACGTCCAGTCCGAACCAACGGGACTGACGCCATGGCCGTGACGCGGCGGCGGACTATCCCTCTGCAGCCCGGTCGGCCACGATCAGGATTTCGCCCTTGTCGTTGAAGATCGTCAGCTGCTCGCTGATCTCCACCCGGGCCGCAGCGTTGAGCGCCGCTCCCAGCGCATCCTCCTGCTCCATCAACCCCTCCGGGTCCTCGCAGGCCATCAAGGTGCGCTGCCCGTCGCCGATCGACAGGGTTGAACCGTCGAGCTCCCAGGTGCTCCCGATCTTGTTGCAGCCGGCGTCTGCGCTGAGTGTGCCGTCGTCGGCGAATTCGATCGTCGGGGTGGTGCCCTCGAGCGGGGTGGCCAGCGCGTCGTCGGTGGCCAGGTTGACGATCTCCCAGGTTCCCACCAGCGCGGTGGCGAGGTCCTGGGTATCGAAGACCAGGTCGACGTCGTCACCATTGGTCAGGGTCAGCCGGTCGCCATCGACGGCGACGCTGTCCACCTGCTCGAGCGCCGTGAGGAAGGCGGTCTCAGCCTCGTTGGTCGCCGGGTCGCAGGCCATCCTGGTCGTGGCGATCGGTCCCAGCGCAACCCGGTCGCCGTCGATGGTGAACTCGGCGTTGTAGGTGTTGCACGGGGCCCGACCCGACATCCGGCCCGACTCGACGGCGAGTGTGACGCTGCTGCCCCCGGGGATCGGCGGAGTGCTTCCAGCGCCGTCGAGGACCCAGGTTCGTTCGTCGAGCGCTTCGCTCAGGTCTCCCGCCCCGCCGGCCTTGTCCGGGGTGGGATCGTCGTCGGAACCGCCGCAGGCGGCGAGCGCCCCAGCGGCGAGCATCAGGGCGAGGGCCAGGCCCAGCGGGCGGCGCGCCGCCGTTCTGATTGGGAGGAGTCTCTGGGAGGTCGGGCGTGAGGCCATTCCCGGGACGCTAGCGACCGAGGGCCGCTCCGGGGTTCCGGGTGACCGGCCTACGTCGGGTCGACGAAGTGGACCGGCAGGTGTTTGATGCCGCCGATCCAGTTGGAGCGAAGCGGATCGGGTGGGCCGAGGGCCTCGATGCGCGGCGCCCGGCGGACCAGCTCCTCGAACAGCACCCGGATCTCCATCTTCGCCAGCTGGGCGCCCAGGCAGAAGTGGGGGCCGCCGCCGCCGAAGGCGACGTGCGGGTTGGGGTCGCGGGTGATGTCGAAGCGGAACGGATCGTCAAAGACCTCCTCGTCCCGGTTGGCCGAGACGTACCACAGCGAGATCTTGTCGCCCGCCTTGATCGTCTTGCCCCGCAGTTCGAAGTCGGCGGTGGCGTTTCGGCGGAAGTACATCACCGGCGTCGCCCAGCGGAGGATCTCCTCGACCGCCCCGGCGATGTAGCGGTCCGGGTCGGACACGAGCAGCGCCCATTGGTCGGGGTTTTGAAGGAACGCGTTGAGCCCATGGGAGATGGCGTTGCGGGTCGTCTCGTTGCCGGCGACCGACAACAGCACGAAGAACATGTTGAAGTCGGTCTCCGAGAGCGACTCGCCGTCGATCTCGGCGTTCAACAGCGCGTCGATGATGTCGTCGCCCGGGTTGGTGCGGTGGGCCTCGGCCAGCTTCTGGGCATAGAGGAACATCTCCACCTGGGCCTCGGCCAGGCGGTCCTCGCTCACCTTGTACTCCTCGTCGTCGCCGCCGGCGACCAGCCGGTTGCTCCAGTCGAAGATCTTGTGGCGGTCCTCCCGGGGCACCCCGATCAGTTCGGCGATCACCTTGAGGGGCAACTCGGCGGCGACGTCGACCACAAAGTCGACCTCGCCCCGGGGGAGCGTCTCGTCGAGGTTTTCAGCCGTCAGGTCCCGGATGTGACCCTCCATCTTGGCGATCATCCTGGGCGTAAAGCCCCGGTTGACCAGGCGGCGGTAACGGGTGTGGCCCGGCGGGTCCATGTACAGCAACAGGCTGCCGGTCACCTCGCTGTGGTCCTCCTCGTCGGGGCCCGGCTCGGGCAGGCCGACCACGCCGCCCAGGGCTGCAGCGGAGGAGAACGTGGCGAAGTCTCGGCTACACGTGATCACGTCCTCGAGCTTGGTGATCACCCAGAACCCCGGGCCATCGGGCTCGGCGTGATGATGCACCGGGTCGTTGGCCCGCAGCCAGGTGAACCAATCGTGCGGGACGCCGTCGGCGAAGCGATCCAGGTTGAGCAGGTCGATCTCGGGGGCGTCGAGCTCGGTCACGGTCGCATCCTTCCCTCAGCGCAACACTCGGTGGGGCGCAACGCTGTTGGTCGATCAAAGTAGAACGGATTCTATCTGAACGGTCTCTAGATGTGGTGTGTCTCTGTTCACCCGCTGGGTCGGCAGGGGGAACGCGATCGCTGGCGAAGGGCGCGAGAACGTGTTCTACTTGAAGCGACGTTGGTGGGCGCCAGCCCATCGCCGCAGGCCGTCATCGCAGCCCAGCTCCACGGAAGGTTGGCCCCATGACACTCACCGAACCGGTACCCACCGAGACAGCCGATCGAGAAGCCAGCGCCGCTGCGCCGTACACGATCATCTCGGCCGACTGCCACGCCGGCGGCAGCCACCAGGCCTATCGGGAGTACCTCGACCCCGAGTTCGTTCCCGACTTCGACGCCTGGCGCGGCGAGTACAAGAACCCGTACAAGGATCTGGGCGACAAGCGGAAGCTGCGCAACTGGGACAACGAGATGCGCAACTCCCAGCAGGAGGCCGACGGCATCGCCGCCGAGGTGGTGTTCCCCAACACCGTCCCGCCGTTCTTCCCCAGCTTCGTGCTGTTCGCCAAGCCGCCGACCGACGAGGAGTATCGCCACCGCCATGCCGGGGTGACGGCCCACAACCGATGGCTGGTCGACTGGTGCAACGAGTATCCGGAGCGCCGGGCAGGCGTGGGCCAGATCTTCCTCAACGATGTGGACGACGCCATCGCCGACGTGCGCTGGATCAAGGAGAACGGCCTGCGCGGGGGCATCCTGCTGCCCAACATCGCCCCGGACGTCAAGTGGGTGAAGCCGCTGTACGACCGCTGCTACGACCCGCTGTGGCAGGTGTTGCAGGACCTCGAGGTGCCGATCAACATCCACAGCGGTTCGGGCAACCCGGACTACGGCCCCTACCCGGTGTCGATGCTGCTCTACATCAATGAGGTGCCGTTCTACACCGAACGCCCGCTGGTGCAGCTGATCCTTTCGGGCGTGTTCGAACGGTTCCCCCGCCTCAAGGTGGTGCTGACCGAGGCCGGGTGTGCCTGGGTGCCGCCGCTGCTCGAACGCCTCGACACGAACATCCGCAGCATCCGTGACACCGGGGCCACCGGCGAGATTCGCTACGGGGCCGACCACATCCTGCCCAAGGACGCCACCGAGCACTTCCACCAGAACGTGTGGATGGGGGTCAGCCAGCCCCGACAGGCCGACGCCGACGCCCGCCACATCATCGGCCTCGACAAGTTCATGTGGGGCAGCGACTACCCCCACGACGAGGGCACCTACCCCTACACCCGGGAGAACCTGCGGGCCCGCTTCAGCGACGCCCCCGAGGCGGAGATGCGCAAGATCCTCGCCGGTAACGCCGCTGAGATGTACGGCTTCGACCTGGACGCCCTCGCCCCGCTGGCGGCGCGCATCGGGCCGACGGTCGAGGAGGTTGCGCGGCCGATCGGCGGGGTGCCCGACAAATCGCTCGAGCGGATCTCCGGTGACATGGATGCGAGCGCAATCAAGTGAGCGACGCCACCGACAACGAGGTCGCAAGGTCCGCCGCCGGGTCGCCGTCCGGCGCTGAGTCCCCGTCCGGCACTGAGTCCCCGTCCGGCGCTGAGTCCCCGTCCGGCGCTGAGTCCCCGTACGGCGCTGAGTCGACGTACGGCACGGTGGCGCCGCAGGCCGAGAGCGGGGGCAACGTCCCGGCGCTCGGCTCGGCCCCCGAAGTGCTGATCGTCGACGATCCGGCGCCACACGTGCGTCGCCTCACCCTCAACCGGCCCGAGAAGCGCAACGCGCTCAGCCACCAGCTGCGCGCCGAGATCATGCATGCCCTGCAACAGGCCGACCAGGACCCCGAGGTGCGGGTGATGATCGTGCGCGGTGCGGGCACCTGCTTCTCCGCCGGCTACGACCTGGGCGGCGGCAACGAGGGCGTCGACATGCCCCACTTCACCGCCGAGGGCGAAGGCCAGTGGCCCCGCCACGTCACCGAAACCTGGATGAGCATCTGGGACCTGGCCAAGCCGGTGATCGCTCAGGTGCACGGCTACTGCCTGGCCGGCGGCAGCGAGCTGGCCACCGGGTGCGACCTGGTCTACGTCGCCCACGACGCCAAGATGGGCTACCCGGCGGTGCGTTTCGGCGTGCCCGACATGCACTTCCACGCCTGGATGCTGGGCATGCGCGCCGCCATGGAGATGATGGTCACGGGCGACTCGATCTCCGGCGACGAGGCGGTGCGCCTCGGCTGGGCCAACCGGGCCTTCGACGAGGCCGACCTGGACGACGAGGTGCTCGCCGTCGCCGGGCGCGTCGCCAACATCCCCACCGACATCGTGTCGCTCAACAAGCGCGCCGTGCACCGGGGCATGGACACGATGGGCATGCGCACCGCCATCCGCCAGGGCACCGAGCTGTGTGCGATGGGCACCAAGGCGGCCACGTTCACCGAGTTCATCGACAAGATGCGCGACGAGGGCCTCACCCAAGCGCTGGCCGAACGGGACGCACCCTTCGGCGACTACCGCACCGGCGGGTGAACGCCGGGGCCGAGTGGCCCGCCCGGCCGCCCGACCCGCCGTCCGTCGCTTCGCCCCCTTCGCCGCCCACCACGACGGGGCCGGTCGCCGGGGTGCTGGCGATCTTCGTCGGCGTGCAGCTGGCCCAGATCCTGGGTGCGCTCGACGGCACGATCGTGGCGACGGCGCTGCCCACCATCTCAAGCGACCTGGGCGGCTTTTCGCGGATCACCTGGGTGATCACGGCTTATGCCCTGGCCACGGCGGCGTCGATGCCGATCTACGGCAAGCTCGGCGACCTGTACGGCCGCAAGCGCATGCTGGTGCAGGCGATCGGGGTGTTTCTGGTCGCCTCGCTGCTGTGCGGGGCGGCCCAGAGCCTCAACCAGTTGCTGCTCGCCCGGTTCGTGCAGGGCCTGGGCGCCGGCGGGTTGGGGACGCTGTCGATGGCCGTGCTCGCCGACGTGATCCCGGCCCGTCAGCTTGGACGGTGGATGGGCTACCAGGGGGTTGCCTTCGCCGTGTCCAGCGTTGCCGGACCGCTGGTTGGCGGCCTGTTCGTCGACCACCTCAGCTGGCGCTGTGCGTTTTTCGTCAACCTGCCGGTCGGGCTGATCTCGGCGGTGATCGTGGCGACCAAGGTGCCGAGCAGCCGGCACCGGGTGGTTCACTCGATCGACTGGGCGGGCTCGCTGCTGCTCGCCGCCGCCCTGAGCGCGCTGATGCTGGTGGCGACGCTCGGCGGAGAGACGTTTGGGTGGACGTCGCCGCAGCTGATCGCGCTTGCGATCGCCGTGCCGGTGCTTGGCTTCGCGTTCGTTCGGCGCCAACTCGTCGCCCCAGAGCCGGTCCTGCCCCTCAGGCTGTTCGGCGACCGGCTGATGCGGGCCAGCATCGGTGTGAACTTTGCCAGCGGCGTGCTGATCTGGGGCGGCATCTTCTTCGTGCCGCTGTTCGTTCAGGAGGTGAACGGTGTCAGCCCCACCGCCGCCGGGTTCACGCTGATGCCGTTGATGTTCGGGGCCGCCGCCGGAACCTTGGTGGCCGGTCGGGCGGTCGAACGGTCGGGCCGGATCCGGTCCTGGCCCATCGGTGGTTCGGTGCTGATGGTGATCGGTATCGCGTTGCTGGCCACGATCGGGCTCGCCACCCCGACGGCGGTAGTCGGGGCGTGGGCGCTCGTGCTCGGCCTCGGCATCGGGTTCGTCATGCAGCCGTCGCTGCTGGCGGCACAGAACGCGGCGCCGGTGGGCGACCTGGGTACGGCGACCTCGGCGGTGCTGTTGTGCAGGTCGCTCGGCTCGACGATCGGTATTCCGATCTTCGGTGGGATCCTCAATGCAGGCCTGGCTGCCAGGGGCATGGGCTCCGCCGGGTTTGCCCACGCGGTGCCGCTGGTCTTTCTGGCCGGCGTGCCGGTGGCACTCGCCTCGGTCGTGCTGGCCCTGCGCCTGGAGGACCGTCCCCTCCGTACCGAAACGGTGATCGCCGAGCGGGCCGCCCCTCAGGGGTCGTAGGGGGAGATCAGCACCCGACAGGCGCGGTGGAGTTCCTCGGTCACTGTGGCGAAGTCGGTCCGTCCGTTGGCCCACGTGATCAGGGCGGAGTACCAGACATGGCCGAGCACGGCCAGGATGTCGGCGCGGGTGTCGGGGTCGAGGTGGGCCAGGATCGGGTCGCCGACATCGGCGATCGACGAGCGCACCGCCCCGCCGCTGCTGCGCACCCCGGCGTCGGGCGAGGCCATCGCCCGCACCAGCGCCTTGGACAGCTTCGGTTGGCGTTCCATGGTGGCGCACGCCCGATCGAGCACGTCGATCATTTGCTCGGTCGGGGTGTCGCCCCGGGGCGGGCGCTGGGCCACGCGATCGCGTAGGCGTCCGGTCCACTCCGACGTCGCTGCGGCCAGCAGGTGATCCTTCGACGAGAAGTTGCGGTAAATGGTGGCGAGGGCGACGTTGGCGGTGGCGGCCACATCGCGCATGTGCACGGCGTCGTAGCCGCCCGCGGCACCCAGCTCGAAGGCGGCGTCGATCAGGCGTCGGCGGCGCTCCTGTTGCTCGGGTGTGTACCCCTGCGCATCGTTCGCCTGGCCATCTCCGGCCGGGTGGCCGGGCGGCCCCTTGTGGTCGGAATTGCGACCGTCACCTTCGGAGGCGCCCTCATCGGAGCCACGGGCGTCCCCGTCGGAGCCGGTCGACGAGCCGACAGCGACGTCAGCCACGATTGGCCGATGTGGGAACGTCGCGGAAGGGCACGTGTTTATCCTGGCGTGCCTCGGGCGGCAGGCCTAAGACCCGCTCGCCCATGATGTTGCGCTGGATTTCGTCGCTGCCGCCGGCGATGCGGATCGACGGGGCCGACAGGAAGTACTGCTGCCATTGGCCTCCCTCCGGTGCCGACGCGGCGGCCAGCATCCCCGCGGCACCCTCGATCGCCAACGCCAGGTCGGCGTTGCGCTTGCGGTGCTGGGCGGCCATCAGCTTCAGCGCCGAGGTGCCCGGCCCGGGCGGTTGGCCCTTCGCTGCAGCGGTCCGGGCCTGCATGCCCAGGTAGTTCATGATCTGCGCCCGGGAGTGGGCGGCCGCGAGCCCCTGTCGCACCCGCGGCTCGGCTGTGGCGCCGCTTCGCCGGGCCAGACCGAACAGGTCGGCCAGCCCCGGGCCGCCGCCGTGCCCGCCCATAAACGTGCGCTCGTTGGCCAGCGTGGTCATCGCTGCCGCCCAGCCGCCACCGACCCCGCCGAGCACGGCGTCGTTGGGCACCCGGGCTCCGGTCAGGAACACCTCCGAGAAGTGCGATGCGCCGGTGATCTGTCGCAGCGGGCGAATCTCGACGCCGGGCTGGTGCATGTCGATGAGGAAGTAGGTGATGCCCCGGTGCTTGGGCACGTTGGGGTCGGTGCGGGCGAGCAGGATGCCGTAGTCGCTGTAGTGGGCGCCCGAGGTCCATACCTTCTGGCCGTCGATGACCCACTCGTTTCCGTCGCGCACCGCCCGGGTCGCCAGGCCGGCCAGGTCGGATCCGGCGCCGGTTTCGCTGAACAGCTGGCACCACACCTCGTCGCCCCGCAGCATCGGAGGCAGGTAGCGGGCCAACTGATCGGCGTTGCCGTGGGTGATGATCGTCGGTCCGGCCATGCCCGTGCCCACCACGAAAGGACTGGTTGGTAGCGACCGCTTGGCCGCCTCTTCGCTGAAGATGGCGGCGTAGGCGGGCGGGGCGCCCCGCCCTCCGTAGGTCTCGGGCCAGGTGATGGCGGCCCAACCGTGGTCGGCCAGCAATGCCTGCCACGGACGGGCCCGCTCGACGAAGGCTGCGTCGTCCTCGCCCGGCCGGCGTCGAACCCGCAGGGCCTCGGGGCTCGACCGGTGCTCATCCAGCCAGGCCACCGCCTCGGCACGAAAGCCCGCTTCGTCCGGTGACTCGTCGAAGTCCATCCAACTCCCTCATGGCGTCGATCCGCTGCGCCGGCCCTACCCGGTGTGCTTCACCCGCATCGGCGCGAGAACGTGTTCTACCACTCGTCTGGCCGCGTTTCACGATGTTCCACGTGAACCCATTCTGCGAGCATCCCCTCCGAGGTCCCAGCATGTGCGGTGCCCTTCTGGTGTCGTTCGTTCGCTGCCATGGAGGGGTGGACCTGGCCAGCTACGATGTCATGTTCCAAGGAACATTGGATTAATGGTGCTGAGGAAAGGAAAGGTTCCGGGATGGCTGTCGCAGTGAGGGCCGACATCGACGGCCAAACCGACGGCACCGAGCGGCGCGCCGAGTTCTTCAGCCGGCTGGCGGTGGTCGGCAAGGCCTTCGCCAGCGCCAAGCGCCTGGAGTTGGTCGACCTGCTGGCCCAAGGCGAGCGGGCGGTCGACTCGCTGGCTCGCCAGGCGGGCATGGGTATCACGACCACCTCGTCCCACCTGCAGATTCTGAAGATGGCCCACGTCGTGTCCACCCGTCGGGCCGGCACCCGCGTGTACTACCGGCTCAGCGGGGACGACGTGGCGACGCTGTATGCGTCGCTCGGGCGGGTGGCCCGCGCCCACTCCGCCGATGTGGAGCGGGCGCTCGAGGCCTACCTGGGCACCGGTTCGCTCGACGACGTCGAGCTGATCCGGCGGGACGATCTGATGCGGCGCATCGAGGATGGCGACGTGCAGGTGGTCGACGTGCGCCCGGCCGAGGAGTTCGACGCCGGACACATCCCCGGGGCGCGCTCGCTGCCCTTCGGCGAGCTGACCGAGCTGACCGAGCGGCTCGAGTCGCTCGACCCCAACCTCGACCTGGTCGCCTACTGCCGTGGTGCCCATTGCGTGATGGCCCACGACGCAGTCCGCCTGCTCGAAGCCGAGGGTCGTCATGCGGCTCGTCTGGAGGACGGCATGCTCGAGTGGCGGCTGTCCGGTCTGCCGGTGGAGGTCGACGTATGAGGCGCGTCATCGAAGCGTTCACCGCTCTGCTCGCATGGCCCGCCCGTCGTTGGGCGACGGCGGTCGGGGCCGGCGTCGCGTTCGCGCTCGTCATCGCCATCCCCACCGCCCTGATCAAGAACCCGATCTTCGGTCGGCAGATCCCACCGACGTGGTGGTCGTGGCCGTCCCTTATCGTCAGCTCGGTGCTCGGCGGCCTGCTGGTCGCCACCTACGTGCGCGACCCGGCGGTCAACCCGCCGTCGCAGGTAGCCGGCGATTCGGTCGCCGCCGAGGGCGAGTACGACGACGATGAGGACCGGGTCAATCGTCGGCGTGGCACCATCGGTGGGGTGCTCACCTTCTTCGCGGTCGGGTGCCCGGTGTGTAACAAGCTGGTGCTGATCGCGCTGGGCAGCGCCGGTGCCATCACCTGGTTCGAGCCGATTCAGCCGGTTTTGCAAGCGGTTGCCGTCGCCCTGCTCGGCTGGGCGCTGTTCGCCCGCCTCGAGGGCGAGCGGTTCTGTCCGGTCACCCCCGCAGCCGAGTCGGTCGGCACCCGTTCGGGCGACGACCTCAGCTGAGCGTCACCGGCGCCGAGCGCCACCGTGGCGGGGAACACCCATCCGGGTACCCGTCCCACCCAATCGAGCACGCGATGGCTCACCGACACCTCGAGGCCGCTGGTGTCGCCCAGGCCGATCGCCGAGGTGAACCCCACCATGGCATCGAAGCGGATGAACAGCACGCCGATCACGATGAACAGCAGGCCGGAGACCAGCGATGTCGTGTGGGTGCGGATCGGGCCGAGCTCGATGCCTCGGCCCCACAGCCACCGGCGATCCCAAGGCTTCTCCCCGCCGTCGGCCGCACGTCACCCCGGTCCGATCGATCCCAATCATCCGTTCTGGCGGAACGGCCACGCTCCTGAGGTACCGTCGTTCCATGGCAGATACGGGTGAGACAGCGGTCGATCTGAAGCCCCACAGCAGGGACGTCACCGACGGGTTCCAAAAGGCACCGTCACGGGCGATGCTGCGAGCGGTCGGCATGGGCGACGAGGACTGGGACAAGCCCCAGATCGGCATCGCCTCGTCGTGGAACGAGATCACCCCCTGCAACATGACGCTGTCCAAGCTGGCCGGCCACGCCAAGACCGGCGTCAGCCAGGCCGGGGGCTATCCGCTCGAGTTCGGGACGATCACCGTCTCGGACGGCATCTCGATGGGCCACGAGGGCATGCGCGCCTCGCTGGTCAGCCGAGAGGTGATCTGCGACTCGGTCGAGACGGTCATCTTCGCCGAGCGCCTCGACGGGGTGGTCGGCCTGGCCGGCTGCGACAAGTCGATCCCGGGCATGTTGATGGCCGCCGCCCGGCTCGATGTGGCCAGCGCCATGATCTACAACGGGTCGACGATGCCCGGCGAACACAACGGCGAGGCGACCGACATCACCAGCGTGTTCGAGGGCGTCGGGGCCTGTGCGCTGGGCGCCATCACCCCCGAGGAGCTCGACGAGATCGAGCGGACAGCGTGTCCGGGTGAGGGCGCGTGCGGCGGCATGTTCACCGCCAACACGATGAGCTCGATCGGCGAGGCCCTCGGCATGTCGATCCCCGGGTCGGCGTCGCCGCCGGCCATCGACGGTCGGCGCGACGAGGACGCCCGCCGAGCCGGTGAAGCGGTGGTCACCCAGCTCCGCGCCGGCATCACCGCCCGCACGATCCTCACCAAGAAGGCGTTCGAGAACGCCATCGCCCTCACCTCGGCGCTCGGCGGGTCGACCAACGCCGTGCTGCACCTGTTGGCGATCGCCAACGAGGCCGAGGTCGACCTCGAGCTCGACGACTTCAACCGCATCGCCGCTCAGGTGCCCCACGTCGCCGATATGAAGCCGGGCGGCCGGTTCCACATGACCGACCTGGATCGGGTTGGCGGCGTGCCGATGGTGATGAAGATGCTGCTCGACGCCGGGCACCTGCACGGCGACGCGCTGACGATCACCGGCAAGACCGTCGCCGAGAACCTGGCCGACATCGACCCGCCCGGCCCCGACGGCACGGTCGTGCATCCCCTCGATGCGCCGATCCACTCTGAGGGCGGCATCAACATCCTCACCGGTTCGCTGGCACCCAAGGGGTCGGTGGTCAAGGTCGCCGGGCTGACCAAGGAGCAGATGCTCTTCGACGGTGTCGCTCGGGCCTTCGACGGCGAGGACGCCGCGATGACGGCGATCCTCGACGGCACGATCGAACCGGGAACGGTGCTGGTGATCCGCAACGAAGGTCCCAAGGGCGGGCCCGGCATGCGGGAGATGCTGGCGATCACCGGGGCGCTCAAGGGTGCCGGCCGGGGCAGCGACTGCGCGCTGGTCACCGACGGCCGCTTCAGCGGCGGCACTTGGGGGTTCTGCATCGGCCACGTGGCGCCCGAAGCGGTCGATGGCGGCCCGATCGGCCTGGTGGCCGACGGCGACCGCATCCTGATCGACGTCCACGAGCTCAAGCTGGACCTGCTCGTTGACGACGCCGAACTGGAGAAGCGCCGCCAGGCGTACGCACCGCTCGAGCCCGTTTACACCCGCGGCGTGCTCGCCAAGTTTGCCAAGCTGGTGCAGGGCGCCGAGACCGGGGCGATCACCAACCCCCGCTAGCGATTTCGCTGGGTGACGAGTTCGACCGCTCTGAGGAGCGCAGCTCCTCGGAGTCGGCCGGAGGGTCGATATGGGGCGTGGTGCGCCACATCAGGCAGAGGAAGGTCACCGTCAGGCCAGGCCGATCACTTCACCCGCCGGAACCGAGCCTTCAACCAGCCGAGCATCCCATGCGACGCCGTGTCGGTGGACGCTGCTTTTTTGGGTCGGGTGAACCAGCGCGCCGCCACCTTGCCGATCCAAGCGGCTGGTCCGGCGACCCACCTCATCGGACCGGGGAATTCGCTGCGGAGCACGTTGGCGGCGACGGTTACCAACTGGCCTGCCGTGGCTTGAATTTCGCTGCTTCCCGGGTCGTTCAAGGTGTCCAACCCAACACGCCACGTGCGCTTGTCGACGGCCGGAAGCGTTTCGGCGATGATCTGATTCTGTCGGATGGCGATGAGTGCGTTTCGAACATCGTTCTCGGATTCTGCGCTCGGGTCCTGGCCGCCCTGGACCTCGACTTCCTTGTTCGCAGCCCTCAGCTCGGCGAGGTAGTCGCGCACGGCGGTCTCTTGGTCAGGGGTCAGGTCATCCAGAAGGATCTGGATGCCCGTCGACGCGCTGTCGAGGCGGCCCCACATCCAGTCGTTCTCGCGCCAGCGCTGATCGAGAAATGCCGAGAAGTTGCCGAGTTCGTTGCCGGCCAGCTTGACTTGGGGACGAAGAAAGTTGGGGCAACCGGTCCATCCGTCCGGCTTTTCTTCGCCGATTTTGTCCGACTTGGTCTTGAGAAGCTCGAACTCGCCGGCGAGTGGTGTGATGGCTGCGGCCGAGAGGCGACGAAACTCGATTTCGGTACCTCCCGGCCGGCCGCTGAGATACTCGGGCATGCACAGGATCTCCAGATCGGCAAGCGCATGCTTCGTCGTCTCTGGTCCCCGAATCACCAGGTCCAGCAGCTCGGCGGGGTGGCCGTCAGGGAGTTTCACGGTGCTGATCCTGCGGACCTCGTCGACCTGCTTGACGATCCTCTCGAGGATCAGTTCCCGAAGACCCGTGCCTCCTTCGCCGGGGTCGGCGCCGCCGTCCGAGTCGACCAGCGCTTGCAGAACCGCATACGTGCCCGCAAGGTACGGCCCGGAGTCGTTCTCGTCGAGCAAGGTGTTGGACACCTCGCCGGACACGCAGAGGAGGCCGTCGAGAGTCGCCAGCGATTCGGTGCACCAGCCGTCCATCGACCCGGCGGGCACGTATCCCCTGCGTCGGGCGAGGGTCACCCAGCCGATGCGTCTCGTGCGCTCCAGCAGGCTCACCACATCTTTCAGCCGGTACATCTCCAACTTGGCATCACCGATGGCGTCGATGGCCTCGGCGTCTTCGGCGGATGATTCGACCGCACGGGTCCATTCCAGTGTCAGGGCGAGCGTTCGGCGCAGCACCGCAATGCCGGCGCCAAACAGGGCGTCGACATGATTTTCCGGCACCTTGCCCACCTGCTGGGGGACGTCCGGGCCCCCGCCCACCTGCTGTTGGAAGGCGGCGCTGAGAACGCAGTCCAGGTTGTTCAGGTCGGAGTCGATCCAGTCCCCCAGTGGGGCGCGCCAAGAGGACTCGTCGTCCACGACCGGAAACGGGTCCTCGCCCAGCGCAATCACCGGCTGGTCGAGCAGCCGACGCAGCCGAACGGCGTCCGCCGTGGCCCGCTGCATGGCGTAATCCTCCCAACGTGAGGCGTCCAGCTGGAACGTGGTTGCGCCCGTTTCGGCTTGGTGCCTTTTGAATCGGGCGAGGGTCGCCGCGCGAAGCAGTTGGGCCATGCGGATCGACCGGTTGTGGCGATCGAGTTGCTCGAGGTCGCCGTCGATGGACTCGTGCTGAAACTTCGCAGTGAGGGCACCCTTCGCCACGGCCTTCACCTGGCGGCGCTTTTGTTGGGCGGCGTCGGGGGTGTCAGGTGTTTGGGCAGCCTTCCCGCCATCGCCCGCCACGACCTCGGTCGGTTGCCCGCCGTCAGGGCATGGCCCCGCCGGCCCCGCTGGTGGCGGTGGCCCGGTGGGGTGGAGGTACACCAGCACCCGGCGGGTTGGGCCGTCCGCAGCGGCCGCAACGATGGCGTCGAGTGCGCGCCCCAGCGGGATGTTGTCGACGATGCCGCCGTCCGTGACGACGAAGTCGTCATCTCGCTGGGGCGCTCGCGCCCCGATGGGCTCACCGCGGCTGTCGCCAAACACGCCGCGACAGTCGACCCGCCGATGATCATCTCTGGTCCAGCGCTCGGCGTCGGGGGTGACCGGTTCTCCAAACTTGCAAGGACGTGTCGATCGAACGACCGCAGCCTCGAATGCGACGGGAAACGAGGAGGTGGCTCGTCCGGCGAGTGCGAGGCGGGCCACGGCTTCGGGACCGACGAGATCGTCCCGGCCGTTGACGTCGTTGGGCGAGCAGCGGAAGTGAAAGAGCGCCGAGGAGCGTGAACGTTTGATCTGTTCATCGCTCAGATGGTGGCTCGGGATCTGGAGTGGCTCGACCATCGTCGCGGTCAGCTGAAGGTCGACGAATGGTCTTGGTTCCGATGGGGTGTCGACGAGAATCAGTTCGCGGAGTCGTTTGTAGAGCTCGTCGAGGAATTTGCCGTCGCCGTCGAACAGGGAACTCCACGGAGGCTCACAGCGCCGGATCTCGTTGATGGAGGCGACTTGACTCCAGGTCGGCAACAGCTCGCGCATCGGGTATCCGTGGCGGATGGCCCCGGCGAACAGCACCCCGTTCAGGCCGCCGGCACTCGTGCCTGCGAGCACGTCGACGACGACGTTGCTGTACCCGCACGCTTCGACAAGACCGCTCCAGAAGGGATCCCCATCTGGGGGTGTCGAGCGTCGAAGCTCGTCGATCTCCGCGCAGGCGCCACCCGACCACACGGCCAGGCTGACGCCGCCGCGCATGCCGAGGGCCAAGCGAAGTTCGCGTTGCACGTTCATGGTTGTTCCTCAAGTCTGGGATCGACCCAGTAGCCGTTGTGTTCATCCGTCTGTCAGAGCGCGTCGGTTCCGGCGTCGTCCGACATGCCGAGGACGGAGGCCGCTGTCGGCCCGCCTATGCCATGGACCCGGATCTGCATGGCAGCCGTCCCTTCCCCTAGCAGGACAATGACACCTGAGCATCCACATAGCAACGAGGAATCAGCCCGCACCGGTGTGCTGGTGACGTCGGCGAAGCTGGGTTGCGTGAACGGGGTTTCGCCGCACTTGAATCATGTTGTCGGGACGGCCTCGGGTAGGCGCTGGTCGCCTGGGTCGGACGTCGTCTCCCGGTAGCGGCAGGAGATGGGAGCTCGGGGCGGTGGTTGGTTTGCTCGTGATCGTCCGCCGTCCGGTCACCCTCGACCCCAAGGAAGGGTCGGCTGCGAGGTCTGGCGAGCACTCGCCACGCTTCAAAAATGACAAGGCCCCAACCCCGGTTGGGAGGTTCGGGCCTCGTAGATGTCGGGAGACATCACAGCAGTGCGCTCGGAGGGACTCGAACCCCCAACCTCCTGATCCGTAGTCAGGTGCTCTATCCAATTGAGCTACGAGCGCCGGTGTAAGCGGGCAACTCTACGCGCTGCGCTGCAGTGCGCCAAACGATCTCCTCGTGGACCGGTCTGCACGCGACGGTGCCCCGGGCTTTCGCTCCGGGGCACCGCTCACGAAATCGGCACGCACGGTTGAGACGTGCGTCGGCCTCGACCTAGTAGCGGATCTCGACGCCACGCAGGACGCCGGCCGAGATCGGTCCCAGCTGACGGAACTGCTTCGGCTGAAGGTCGACGATGCGGCCACCGGCATACGGGCCCCGGTCGTTGACGACGCAAGTGGCGGTGTTGCCGCCACGGCGGAGGTGCAGCACGGTGCCGGCGGCAGCGGTGCGGTGGGCGCAGCCGTTGGAGGTGCGCACTCGGGGGAAGGCGACTGGGCCGCCGGCCTGGGTGTAGTACGAGGCCGCTCCCGACTGGTAGCGGCTGGTGCCACCGCTGCCCGGAGCTGCGACGCAGCCGGTCGCTGCGATGAGCAGGACGGCTGCCGCTGCGAATGAGCGTCGAAGGTTAAAGGGGTTGGTCATGGGAGTTGCCTCCAGGGTTGAGCCATCGGATGACGGCAGGACCGATCCCTCACACGCCCGCCCTCGGTCAGCAACACTGCTGAAGTGAGGGCGGCACGTCAGGGCCGGCGGGGGGATGGTTAACGAGTCGTTACTTTACGGTCTGGTTACGATAATGCAACCCTTTGTAACAGTGGCGTCGGTCACTTGCAGCGTAAGGTCAATGAAATAGAGGATTTTTCGACGACCCGACGGCGATACGATCTGGTTTCATGGCCGACCAGCAGGGGAGATGTGCGTGTCCGACAACGACCTGATCGAGTGCGAACGGGTGAATCTCGACTACTTCAACCGGGCTCCCGTGCGGGTCGAGGCCGCCGAGGTGATAGCGGCCAGCCCGAAGCGCATCTTCGATGTGTTTCTCGATGCCGACTCGTGGTCGCGGTGGGCGTGGCCGATCACCGGGGTCGACTGGACCTCGCCGATGCCCCTTGAGGTCGGGTCGACCCGGACGGTGTGGATGCGCGGGCCCATGGTGGGTTATGAGGAGTTCATCGCCTGGGAGCCGGGCCGACGGATGGCGTTTCGATTCAACCAGACGATCAAGGGCGGGCCGTCGGCCTTCGCCGAGGACTACCTGGTCACCGACCTGCGGGATGGCCGTTCGCTGGTGGAGTGGACGATGGCGATGACCCTCACCGGCGTTTCGGCGCGGTTCGCCCGATTTACCGGCCCTGCGATGGGGCCGGCGAACCGGGCGATGCTGCGCAGGTTCCGCACGTACGTCGAGTCCAACCCGATGCTCGCCGATGAGGCCTCGAACTCGTCGACGAACGCGTCGCCGACCCGCCGGTAGCCCAGCGAGCGGTTGATGCCAGGGGACGTGACGACGGCAGCTGGGTCGCCGTCGTAGCTGGCGTCGACGTCAGCGTGCGAACTCTGCCGCTATCGCGTTGCTCTACGACGCGATAGCGGCAGAGCTCGAGACAGTTCCCAGAAACAGGCCTGGTTGCGGCGAGTCCGGTCGGCTGGCGGAACAACTCCTGCCAACCAGACCGGCTCGTCGCGACCGCCGAGCGGAGAGGGTGGGATTTGAACCCACGGAGGGTTGCCCCTCACACGCTTTCCAAGCGTGCCGATTCGGCCGCTCTCGCACCTCTCCTCTTGTGACCGAGCGACCCTAGCCGGAGCCGGTGTCGCCGTCGGTGCTGAGACACGATATCGTGTGGCCCTCGCCGATCCCTCACCCGTGAGGTGGAGGCGGGTCTCGACGTGGGACGACCGGGTCCTGTGCGACCGAACCCCGTGAACCGGGTCAGGGCCGGAAGGCAGCAGCCCTCAGCGGAGCGTTCGGAGTGCCGCAGACCACCTGGTCGTCCCTCGCCGAGACCCTTGAGCGGCGAGGGTCTGCAGGGCTGTTCGGCTCGGTCGGTGGGTGGCGACGGCCTTGTATCCTCGATGCGGTGAGCTATCAGTCCCTGTATCGCCGCTTCCGCCCCAGCCGGTTCGCCGAGGTTCGGGGGCAGGACCACATCACGGTCGCCCTCCGCAACGCCGTCCGGACCGACACGGTGGGCCACGCCTATATGTTCAGCGGCCCGCGGGGCTGCGGGAAAACCTCGAGCGCTCGCATCCTGGCCCGGGCGCTGAACTGCACCAACCTGGCCGACGGCGAGCCGTGCGGGGTGTGCGACAGCTGCGTGGCGATGGAGTCCGGCACGTCGATGGACCTCCACGAGCTGGATGCGGCCTCCAACAACGGCGTTGACGCCATGCGGGACCTGGTCAGCCGGGCCGCCCTTGGCACCGCCGGCCGCAACAAGGTGTACATCCTCGACGAGGTGCACATGTTGACCGGTGCGGCCTCCAATGCCTTGCTGAAAACGCTGGAGGAGCCCCCGCCGCACGTCACCTTCGTGCTGGCGACCACCGACCCCCAGAAGGTGCTGCCCACGATCAAGAGCCGCACCCAGCACTTCAACTTCGAGCTGCTCTCGCCCCACGAGCTGGAGAACTACGTCCGCTGGGTGATCGCCGAGGCCGAGTTGACCGTTGACGACGAGGCGATTGCCTACGTCGTGCGCCAAGGGCGGGGTTCGGCACGCGACACGCTCTCATCGCTCGATCAGGTGGTGGCAGGCGGCGGCGTCGTGCCCCGCGAGGAGCCCTCGGCCAACCTGGTGAGTGCCCTGACCGAGCGTGACACCGGCGCCGCCCTGACCGCCGTGGCCGATGCACTGGGGATGGGCAGCGACCCGCGGGTGCTGGCCGAGGCGCTGGTTGCCGACCTACGCGACCTGTTTCTGCTGACGATGGGGGTCGAGGGGGCCAACGTCGCCGACGCCGATCGCGAGGAGCTGACCGACCGGGCCCGCCGTTTCGGTCCCGCCCGGCTGACTCGCGCGCTGGAGCAGCTCGGGTCGGCGCTGGTCGACATGCGCCAGGCCTCCGACCCGCGGGTGCCCCTTGAGGTGGCTCTCGTGCGTCTGACAGCGCCGACCGCCGACCTGTCGATCGAGGCGCTGGCCGAACGGGTGGAGGCGTTGGAGCGGGCACTGGCCGGAGGCGCCGTCTCGGTGGCGCACACGACGCCTCCGGCCGCCCGAGCGGCCGTCGAGGCCGCCTCGTCCGCGACCGCAGCGTCGACGCCGGGGTCTACCACTGTCCCGGAAGCAGGGCCGCCCCCACCAGCGGGCGGTGCGGTGCCCGCAACACCTCCCGGAACACCCGCTGCTACCGCCCCGGCGACCGGCGGATCGGGTGTACCCGCAGCACCGGCTGCCTCCGCTCCGGCGACCGGCGGATCGACCACACCCTCGCCGCAACCGTCGCCGGCCGACCCCGGTGGGACAAGCCAGGCCGCCTCGCCCGACACGTCGTCTGCGCGAGCAAGCAATGCCGCAGCTCCGTCAGCGCCCGCCGCCGACCGGCCCGGTGTGAGCGGCGAGGGCAGCCACCGGTCGGTGGTCGAAGAGGCCCGAGCGATGCTGCGGGCCAAGACGGGCAAGGAGGCGCCGCCGGCCGAGCCGATCCACGTGTCGACGGCGGAGGAGCCGCCGCCCCCGCCTCGTCGCCGGCGCCCAAAGCCGCCAGAGGGGAGCCCGGCGGCCCCGGTGCAGCAACCGAGCGATGCCGGGCCCGACCCGGCGCGCCCACTTGTCGATCAGAGCCAGTCCTCCGATGCCGAAGCGCCGCCCGCACCGGAGCAGGACCGGGCGCGCCCACTGGTCGACCAGAGCCCGTACTCCGACGCCGGGGCGACACCCGCACCGGAGCAGGATCCGGCGCGCCCGCTGGCTGATCCCGACGCCGTCGGTCAGGCGCCCGTCAGCCGTGCCCCGACACAGGCACCGCCGAGCGTTCCCGAAGGCGCCGCTCCTCAGGCGCCCGCCCCGCCGTCACCGGCCCCGCCACCGGCTGCGCCGGTCACACCCGTGGCTTCGGCCGCAGGCGCCGAACGGCTCAACGGCCTGCTCGACAGCGTGCTCGGCAAGCTGAAGCCGGTGACCCGGGCGCTGTTCGTCGGCCACTTCGACGACGAGGGCGGGACGCTCGAGTTTCGCCTGGACAACCCCGCCATCCTCGATCGAGCCCAAGCTCGGCAGGGTGAGTTCGGCGAGGTGCTCTCCGGTGCGGCGGGCCAGCCGGTTTCGTTCAAGCTGGTCGCCGGCTCGGGCGCCGGGGCAGCGGGCGGAGTGGGGGCCGGGCGCGACGCGTCGGGTCGACATGGCCGCACCGCACACGATGGCGGCCCGGCCCCTCGGGGCGGGGATGATTCCGACGAGGCTGAATGGGCCAGCGGCGGCGACTATGACGATCTCGCCGACCTCGAGGACGCCGACCCACCGCTGAGCGCAGCACAACGCCTGATCGAGGCGTTCCCGGGCGCCGAGCTGATCACCCCGGAGCCCTGACCGCTCACCATCGACGTGCCCACCGAGCCGGCTCCACCGCAGCGTGGCCCGGCGCACGTAGCTTGGACTGCCCGCACCCCCGGCGGGCGACGACCCCACGGAGTACGACGTGACCTCACCCGAGAACACCAGCCCCGATGATCCAACGCCGGAGCAGGTTCCATCGGCCGACGCCGACCCGATGGCCGCCATGCTCGGTGGCCTCGACCTCGGCTCGTTGATGGAGACCGCCCAGCAGATGCAACAGCAGATGGCCGACGCCCAGTCGCAGCTGGCCGCCACGCGGGTGGAAGGCAGCGCCGGCGGCGGCAAGGTGAGGGTGACGATCACCGGCGACCTGCAGCCGGTTGGCGTAAAGCTCGACCCCGAGGTGGTCGACCCCGACGACACCCAGTGGCTCGAGGAGCTGATCCTGGCGGCGTGGCGTAATGCCGTGGCCGAGGTGGGTCGCGCCGAGCAGTCGGGGGACCCGATGGGTGGCCTTGACCTGTCGTCGATGGGCATCGACCCCGCCTCCTTCGGCATCGGCCCCGCCTCGGACGACGAGTCGGACGGGTCGTCCGAGATCGAGGGCTGATCGGGTGCCCACCTACGCCGCCCCCATCCAGGAGCTGATCGACTCGCTGGGGCGCCTGCCCGGCATCGGCCCCAAGTCGGCGCAGCGCATCGCCTTCTACCTGCTCGACGCCGACCGAGAGGAGGCCACGCGCCTCAGCCGGGCGATCATCGAGGTGAAGGACAAGGTCCGGTTCTGCGACCGTTGCTTCAACGTGTCGGAGGGCGAGCTGTGTACCGTGTGCGACGACGACCGCCGCGACGGCAGCGTCCTGTGCGTCGTCGAGGAGCCCAAGGACGTGGTGGCGGTGGAGCGCACCGGCACCTACGAGGGGCGCTACCACGTGCTCGGTGGAGCGATCGACCACCTGCGGGGCATCGGGCCCGACCGGCTCAAAGTGCGCGAGCTGGTCGAGCGCATCGGCGCCGAGAACGTCACCGAGGTGATCCTGTGCACCAACCCCAACCTGGAGGGTGAGGCGACCGCGCTGTACCTCAGCCGCCTGCTCGACCTGCCCGGCCTGGAGGTGAGCCGCATCGCCAGCGGCCTGCCGGTGGGCGGCGATTTGGAGTATGCCGACGAGCTGACATTGGGCCGTGCGCTCGAGGGCCGCACCCACGTGGGAGGGTCGCCGGCCGTCCCTGCGCCGGCGGAGGCTGACGCCACACCGGCCGGATAACCGGAAGGGGCAGGCCGCCTGAACAGCGGTCGGGCAGACCTCGCCTCGCCTCGCCTCGCCTCGCCTCGCCTCGCCTCGCCTCGCCTCGCCTCG
>NZ_DAOLGP010000013.1:21762-33109 GCF_035329545.1 Candidatus Neomicrothrix sp. | reverse complement strand
CCTCGCCTCGCCTCGCCTCGCCTCGCCTCGCCTCGCCTCGCCTCGCCTCGCCTCGCCTCGGCCACGGGTATTTACCCCAAAAACGACCGAGGAGCCACACCGAGGCCCCGATGGCCTCCGGCATGGCTCCTCAGCTGGTGCAGCGTGGCTGGCCCCTTGGATCAGACGGTGCGCACGATCAGCGCGTCGCCCTGGCCGCCGCCGCCGCACAACGCCGCTGCGCCGGTGCCGCCGCCGCGGCGGGCCAGCTCGTTGAGCAGGGTCAACACGATGCGGGTGCCGGACACGCCGACCGGGTGGCCGATGGCGATGGCGCCACCGTTGACGTTGACGATGTCGTCGGAGATGCCCAGGTCCTTCATCGACTGGACGCCGACGGCGGCGAAGGCCTCGTTCAGCTCGAACAGGTCGATGTCGTCCACGGTCAGGTCGACCTTGGCCATGGCGGCCTTGATCGCCTGCGCCGGCTGGGAGATCAGCGAGGCGTCGGGACCGGCCACCTGACCGATCGCCACGATCTCGCCCAAGGGCTTCAGGCCCAGTTCTTCGGCCTTGGCAGCCGAGCAGACGATGACGGCGGCGCCGCCGTCGGAGATCTGCGAGGCGTTGCCGGCGGTGATGTTGCCGTCCTTGGCGAAGGCGGGACGCAGCTTGCCGAGCGACTCGGCGGTCGTACCGGGGCGAACGCCCTCGTCGGCCTCCAACACGATCGGATCACCCTTGCGCTGGGGGATCTCCACCGAGATGATCTCGTTGTCGAACTTGCCGTCCTTCTGGGCTGCGGCGGCGCGCTCGTGGCTTTGTGCCGACAGCTCGTCCTGGACGTCGCGGTTGAGGCCCGCCTTGCCGGCGTACTGCTCGGTGGACGCGCCCATCGCCAGCTCGTCGATGGCACAGAACAGCGAGTCGTGCATCATCGAGTCGACGACGGTCTTGTCGCCCATGCGCATGCCCGACCGGGCGTCGCGCAGCAGGTAGGGGGCGTTGGTCATCGACTCCATGCCGCCGGCGACGATGATCTCGGCCTCGCCCGCCTGGATGAGCAGGTCGGCCAGCATGATCGTGTTGATGCCCGAGAGGCAGACCTTGTTGATCGTGGTGGCGGGCACGTCGAGGGGGATACCGGCCTCAACTGCGGCCTGGCGGGCGGTGATCTGCCCGGCGCCGGCCTGCAGCACCTGGCCCATCAGGACGTAGTCGACCTGGTCGGCCGAGATGCCGGTGCGCTCGAGGGCGCCGGCGATCGCCTTGCCCCCCAGCTGGGCGCCGGAGAAGCCGGCGAGCGAGCCGGAGAACTTGCCGAACGGAGTGCGTGCTCCGCCGAGAATGACTGAACCTGCCATGAAGGATCTCCCTGGGTGTGTGCGATGTCGGGCGCGACGCGCTCGCCGTTTGGTTTTGATCACGCTACCTGTCGGTAACTCCTTGGGTCATTCCGGCCCGTCCCACTCGATCGGGCGGTCACCGCCGACGAGACCACCCGGATGGGTGCCGAGCCGGACGCCGAGGTGGGTCGGCTCAGCCCATCGTCAGGGCCAACTTGCCGAACACCGAGCCCTCGTGCAGCCGGGCGAAGGCATCGGCGGCGTCGCCCAACGGGTAGGACGCGTCGACGAGAGGTCGCACACCGGTGACGTCGAGAAACGACAGCAGCCGTTGCAGCTCGTCCCGGGTACCCATCGTGGAGCCGATCACCGAGAGCTGAAGGAAGAAGATGCGGGTGAGCTCGGTGGGGGAGGGATCACCGCTGGTCGCTCCGCACACGACGAGCGTGCCGCCGGGTCGCAGGGAACGGATCGAGTGCCCCCAGGTGGCGGCACCGACGGTCTCCATCACCGCATCGACCTTGTCGGGCAGGCGCTCGCCGGAAGCGAAATGGGCATCCGCGCCGAGCTGCTCGACCGCCTGGGCACCCTTGACCTCGTCTCGGGAGGTCACCCACATGCGCAGGCCCATTGCGGAGCCGAGAGCAACCAAAGCAGTGGCAACACCGCCGCCGGCGCCCTGCACCAACACCGTGCTTCCAGGTGGCAGAGCGTTGCCGGGAGCGATGCCGCTGCGGGTGGTCAGCATGCGGTAGGCGGTCAACCACGCAGTGGGCAGGCAGGCGGCCTGCTCAAAGCTGAGCGAGGCGGGCTTGGGAACCAGGTTGCGCTTGGGCACGGCCACTCGCTCGGCGAAGGTGCCCGGGTACCGCTCGGACAGAATCGACCGCTTGGGGTCGAAGGTCTCGTCACCGCGCCAGTCGGGGTCGCCGACCAGGGCGTGCACCACCACCTCGTTGCCGTCGGCGTCGATGCCGGCGCCGTCGCAGCCCAGGATCATCGGCAGCGCCTTCTCGGCCAGGCCCACCCCCTGCAGCGACCACAGGTCGTGGTGGTTGAGCGTTGCCGCCCGCAGCTGGACCGTGGTCCACCCCTCGGGCACCTCAGGCTCGGGACGCTCGCCCACCTCCAGCCCGGAGAGCGGATCCTCGGAGGACTGCGAAACGGCGGCAACAGCAAGCATTTTGGCTCCCTAGATCATGAGTGCCCTAAGACCGGCCCCGCCCCAAACAAACTCAGCGACCGGTCTGGATGTACTCCGTGATCGACTCGTTCTCATCGGCGAGGCGCGCCTTCTCCTCTTCCAGCTGATCGAGGCGCGACTTCACCACGTCGCCGATCGAGACGATGCCCACCATCCGACCCTCGCTGGCGACGATGAGGTGACGGATGCGGTTGACGGTCATCTGCTGAGCCAGCTCGGCCAGCTGGTCGGTCATCGAGCACGTGCGCACGTTGGTGCTCATCACCTCGGACACGACCTGCTCGAGCGCGGGTGTCGACCCCTCGCCGAGTAGTCGGACGATGTCCCGCTCGGAGATGATGCCGTCGACGTGGGAGCCGTCGCTCGACACCACCAACGCCCCGATGTTCTGTTCTCGGAGCGCAACGACCACATCGGCCACGGTGCTGTCCGGCCGGATGGTGGCTACCGGGCCCGACTCCCCCGAGCCCAGCGACTTTCCCCTCAGTACGTCTTCGACGTTCATGGTTCCCCCTGTCGACGCCAATCTAGCCCCGGCCCTATGGCCCTGCATGACACATCGGCGGGGTCCGATGAGAGCCCGTTCGCCCGCTTGCCGAAAGCGGGCATGGCGGTTCGTGAAATTCCCCGGCCGGTCGATAACCTCCACGGATGCAGGAGATTCTCGACGCCATCCAGTCCGACGCCTCGCCCGAGGACTTCGCCAACCTCGCCATCCCCGAGAGCTACCGGGCCGCCCACGTGCTGCGCTCCGAGCAGACGATGTGGGACGGCTACGAGTCGGCCGACAAGGATCCGCACAAGAGCCTCCACGTCGACGAGGTGGCCACGCCCGAGATCGCGCCCGATGAGGTGTACCTGGCGGTCATGGCCAGCTCGATCAACTTCAACACGGTGTGGACGTCGATCTTCGAGCCGCTGCCCACCTTCGCGTTCCTCGACCGCCTGGGCAAGGAGTCGGTGTGGGGTAAGCGCCACGCCCTCGACTACCACGTGGTGGGCTCCGACGCCTCCGGCGTGATCGTCAAGGTGGGCTCGGCGGTGCGCAACTGGAAGCCCGGCGACCGGGTGACCGTTCACTGCAACTACCTGGATGACCAGGACCCGTCGGCCCACAACGACTCGATGCTGGCCGCCAACCAGCGCATCTGGGGCTTCGAGACAAACTTCGGTGGCCTGGCCGACCTGTCGGTGGTGAAGGCCAACCAGCTGATGCCCAAGCCTGCCCACCTCAGCTGGGAGGAGGCGGCGGTCAACGCGCTGTGCTCCTCGACCTCGTACCGCATGTTGGTCGGCGACAACGCCGCCAACATGAAGCAGGGCGACAACGTGTTCATCTGGGGCGCCACCGGCGGTATCGGCGCCTACGCCACCCAGTTGGTGCTCAACGGCGGCGGCACGCCGGTGGGCGTGGTCTCCTCGCCCGAGCGGGCGGAATTGCTCAACGCGATGGGCTGCGAGTTCGTCGTCGACCGCAAGGCCGAGGGCTACCAGTTCTGGTCGGACGAGAACACCCAGGACGAGAGCGAGTGGCGCCGTCTGGGCAAGCAGGTGCGAGGGATGATCGGCGACGACCCCGACATCGTGTTCGAGCACCCGGGCCGTTCGACGATGGGCGCCTCGGTGTTCATCACCAAGCGCGGCGGCAAGATCGTCACCTGTGCTGCGACCAGCGGCTACATGATCGAGTACGACAACCGCCACCTGTGGATGAAGTTGAAGAGCATCATCTCGTCGCACTTCGCCAACTACCAGGAGGCGTGGGAGATGAACCGGTTGATCGACCAGGGCGCCATCGTCCCGGTGATGTCCGACGTCTACGACCTCACACACGTGGGCGACGCCGCGCTGAAGGTGCACCGCAACGAGGCCGAAGGCAAGCTTGGTGTGCTGTGCCTGTCGCCCGAGGAGGGCATGGGTATCACCGACCAGGCGAAGCGCGAGGTCGTGGGCGAGGACCGCATCAACCTGTTCCGACGGATGGCCGGCACCAAGGCCTGACCATCCCCGGCAGCATCGATCGCCGCAGCTCCATCGACGGTCTCGGCTCTGCCACCATTTCCAGCGTGGACTGCCCAGCGGCGTCGACGACTGGTACCGCCATCACCGAGAGGATCCGAACATGTTGCTGACCGAGATCGATCACGTGGCCATCGCCGTGCGCGACCTGGACGCCGCCGTGGCGTACTACGCCGAGGCCTTCGGGGCCGAGGTGGCCCACCGCGAGATCGTCGAGTCCGACGGCGTCGAGGAGGCGCTGGTGAAGGTAGCCGACAGCTACATCCAGCTGACCGCCGCCACCCGGCCCGACTCGCCGATCGCCAAGTCGATCGAAAAGCGCGGCGAGGGGCTGCACCACATCGGCTACCGGGTGGACAACTGCGCCGAGGCGCTGGCCTCGATGGTGGCCGCCGGCGCCACGCCGATCGACAAAGAGCCCCGCCCGGGATCCCGTGGCACGACGGTGGCCTTCATCCACCCGAAGGGCAGCTTCGGCACCCTCATCGAGCTCGTCCAGGAGTAGTACGGAAAAGCGAAAGCCCCGGAGCCGAGGTTTCGGCTCCGGGGCTTTCATCGTTTTTCAACCAGAGGGGGTTGGCCCTCAGTTGGCGGCGGCGTCGAACTCGGCGGCGCGGCGGCGCCGTTCGTTCTTGCGGCGCTTCCAGAAGGACTGCTTCCAGTGCTTGGTGCGCTTCGGCGGTGCCGGAACGGCGTTGGAAGTCGGAACCTCGTGATCCTCTCGGTAGCCGTGAGTGGCATGCGGCCGGTCGAGCACAACCTCGTCCACGTCGCCCTCCACCGAGGCGACGTGGAGGTCCTGGCGGACCTTCTGCCGCAACCGTCGGTGCTCCCGCTTGCGGTCCTCTCGGGGCTCGGGAACGACTGAGGTCTGAGACTTCTGATGCCGTTTGGACATCCGCTTCCTCCTCGTGTGACGCACCGGGACGATGCCCGGCGGGGAATCCGAACGCCTTGTTCGGATACCGAACTGCGAGGTGAAGGCTCGCCCCCCGGAGCCCATCTGGGTGGAAGCCGGAGGGTTCGCCGGGACCCCCTCAGTCCTGGCACTGCCCACCATAGGCCGCGCGCTCAACCGGTGCGTCGCGCTTCGCATCGGAGCCCTGACGGCGGTGGTCAGACCCGCTGCGCCGTGGCTCCGTCGGGCCGGTGAAAGCTGATCGACCGTCAGATACTGGCCGTTGACACCGTCTCACCGGCGGGTCATGGTGATCGGTAACGAAACCAAGGGGAGCAATTCACCGGACCGGTCAGCCGGTCCTCGTACGTCATCAAGGGGGGCTCGACGCTTGCTCTGATGGCCATGAAATCGGGATCGAATCCACGTCCATACCGTGAGCTGGATGAGCCGATCTTGAGATGCTGGTACCTACCAACGCCTTGAGACGGCCACCGGGCTCTCCCACCCGAAGGACGCTGGGTTCGGTCCCGGTTTCGCGTGTGCGTTGTGGCGCCCACCGAGAGCACTTCGCCGGCTTGTGCCCACGGGGAGCGGGGTTGACTCAGCCGCGCCGCGTTGAGCCTGGGCGGACATCGCGGTACAACACGACCTCCTGACGCAACGGCACCAGGTCGCGGCGCTGGGCCCGCAGGTGACCCTCGGCCTCCTGCCTCAGGGCCTCGATCTTACGGAGGGACTCCTGGCGCTGGGTTTCGAGCTCGGCCCGGGCGTTGGCCAGATCGTTCTCCAGCTGCAGCACGCGCTGCACGCCGAGGAGGTTGAGCCCCTCGTTGGTCAGCTCCTGAATGCGCAGCAGCTGATCGATGTCGGATCGGCTGTAGCGGCGGCTGCCCCCTCCGGTGCGGGCAGGGGCCACCAGGCCCTTGCGCTCGTAGATACGCAACGTCTGGGGATGAACCCCGGCCAGCTCGGCGGCCACCGAGATGACGTAGACGGCTCGGTTCTGATCGTGCATGGCTCGGTCACCTCCTCAGGTGGCTACTCGGATGCGGAATGTGGGTGGTTGAGCGTTGCGCCGACATTCCGGCGCCACGGGTCAGGAACCGTTCGTCTCGCTGTTGCGGGTGGACTTGAGCGTTGCATCGAGTTGTTCGAGCAGGTCTCGCTGCTCGGCGGTGAGGTCGGTGGGTGTCTCGACCTCGACGGTCACCAGCAGGTCACCGGTGGACTTGGTGGTTTCGATGCCCCGTCCCTTCACCCGGAAGGTCTTGTTGGTGGGGGTACCTTCCGGGATGCGAAGGGTGACGTTGGTGCCATCCAACGTCGACACGCGCAGCTTGGAACCCAGCGCGGCGTCGGTGATTGAGATTGGCTCGACGAGGCGCAGGTTGAGCCCGTCCCGGGTGAAGCGTGGGTGTGATGCGACGTGGACCCGGACCATCAGGTCGCCAGGGCGGCCTCCCGGGCTCGGCTCGCCCTTGCCGGCGACGCGGATCGTGTCGCCGTCGCTCACGCCGCTGGGGATCCGAATGCGCACCTCCTGCGGCTTGCGTACCCTGCCGATGCCCCGACACGTGGTGCATGGGGTGTCGATCAGACTGCCGCTGCCGTTACAGGAGGCGCAGGGCCGGCTGAACCCGAAAAGACCTTGGTTTTCCTGGGTGACGCCGGTGCCTGCGCAATCGGGACACACCCGTGGCTGGGTGCCTTTGGCCGCGCCGCTGCCGGCGCAATCCGGGCACGGCGCCTCGTTGCTCAGCTGCACGCCGGTGGTCAGGCCGTGGGCGGCATCCTCGAAGCTGAGGTAGACGTCGGTGACCAGGTCGGCGCCCTTGGTCGGCTGGCGGCGGCGTCCACTGCCACCGCCTCCGCCGCCACGGTTGAACAACCCACCCAGCAGGTCGCCGAGGTCGCCCACGTCGCCGCTGTCGAAGCGCATGCCGCCAGGACCGAAACCGCCACCGCCGCCACCGGGGAACCCATCGGGTCCGGCCCCGGAGGCGGCCAGCTTTCTGACCTCGTCGTATTCGGCTCGCTTGGATTCGTTGCCGATCACGTCATAGGCGGCAGAGATCTTCTTGAAGCGCTCTTCAGCCTTGAGATCGCCCGGGTTGGCGTCGGGATGGCTCTTCCGGGCGAGCTTGCGGTAGGCGGAGGTGATCTCCTTCGCCGTCGCTGTTGACGAGACGCCCAGCGCCTCGTAGTAGTCCTTTTCAAACCATTCACGTTGTGGGGCCACGGGGCACCTCCTTCAGCGCTTGGTGTGGCGAGGGCGCTCGTCGTCGCCGACGAGTCGTGGGTCTTGAGTACGGATCAGGAACGCACCTTCACCATGGCGGGCCGAAGCAGGCGATCACGCCATTGGTACCCGGCGCGCATGACGGCGCTCACCGTGTGCTCGCCGTCGCCGTCGCCCTCTTCGGACATCACCGCCTCGTGCAGGTTCGGGTCGAAGAGCACCTCGGTGTCGTCGACCTTGGTCAGGCCCTGACGTTCGAGCGTCGACAACAACTTGTTGGCGATCGGCGCCACATCGTCGGCACCGTGTGCCGCCGCCAGGTCGCAGTCGTCGAGGATCTCCAGCAGCGACTGCACGAGGTCCTCGGCCGCCCGGTTCTGTTGTTCGGCCCGTTGGGCTTCGACCCGGCGCTTGTAGTTCTCAAAGTCGGCCTGGACCCGCTGGGCCACCCCGCGCATGTCGTCGCGCTCGGTGGAGATCGCCTCGACCAGCTGGGCGCACTCGTCCAACTGCTCTTCGGCGGTCTCCCCCGTGAAGGTCGCCGACGTCGACGGGGAACCGGACCCCGAGCCTGCGTCCGACTCGGTCCCGGCGCCGTTGGCCTCGGCGTCATTTGAGGCCGGGTTGTCGGCCACCGGGCCGTCGCTGGGTGCCTGTTCGGCTGCTTCGTCGCGGTCGTTCACGAGTCGTCCTCGTCCTCGACGATCTCGGCGTCGACGACCTCCTCGTCGTCGCCCGACGCCTCGCCGGCGTCGCCGCCAGCTTCACCGGCCTGCGCCGCCGACTCGTAGATCTGCTGGCCGAAGCGCTGGCTGGCTGCCGTGAGGGCCTCCGTCGTCTGCTTCATCTTCTCGATGTCGTCGCCGGTCAGGGCCTCCTTCACGGCGGCCAACGAGTCCTCGACGTCCTTGCGGTCCGAGTCGGAGAGCTTCTCGCCGTGCTCACGCACCAGCTTCTCGGTCTGGTAGACGAGGGTGTCGGCCGTGTTGCGGATCTCGGCCTCCTCCTTGCGCCGCTTGTCCTCCTCGGCGTGGCTCTCGGCATCGCGCATCATCTGGTCGATCTCGTCCTTGCTCAGCGAGGACTGACCGGTGATCGTGATCGACTGCTCCTTGCTGGTGGCCCGGTCCTTTGCCGACACGTTGACGATGCCGTTGGCGTCGATGTCGAACGTGACCTCGACCTGGGGCACCCCGCGTGGGGCCGGGGGCAGGTCGACCAGCTGGAACTTGCCGAGCGTCTTGTTGTAGCTCGACATCTCCCGCTCGCCCTGCAGCACGTGGATTTCCACGGACGGCTGGTTGTCCTCGGCGGTGGTGAACACCTCGGTGCGACGGGTGGGGATCGTCGTGTTGCGCTCGATCAGCTTGGTCATGACGCCGCCCTTGGTCTCGATGCCGAGGGACAGCGGTGTGACGTCGAGCAGCAGCACGTCCTTGACGTCGCCCTTGAGTACGCCGGCTTGAATGGCGGCGCCCATCGCCACCACCTCGTCGGGGTTGACGCCCTTGTGGGCATCCTTGCCCAGCAGGTCGTGCACCATGTCGGCGACGGCGGGCATACGGGTGGAACCGCCGACCAGGATGATGTGCTCGATGTCGTTCTTCGACATGCCGGCGTCGGTGATCGCCCGTTCAAAGGGCACCTTGCAGCGCTGCAACAGGTCGGAGGTCAGCTCCTGGAACTTGGCGCGGGTGAGGCTTTCGTCCAGGTGCAGGGGGCCGGCATCGCTGGCGGTGATGAACGGCAGGTTGATCTGGGTCTGCTGCACCTGGGACAGCTCGATCTTGGCCTTCTCAGCCGCCTCCTTGAGGCGCTGCATGGCCATGTTGTCCTTGCTCAGGTCGACACCGTGAGCGCCCTTGAACGTGGCGACCAGCCAATCGATGACCGCATCGTCCCAGTCGTCGCCGCCCAGCGAGGTGTCGCCGTTGGTGGCCTTCACCTCAAACACCCCGTCGCCGATCTCGAGGATCGACACGTCGAACGTGCCGCCGCCAAGGTCGAACACCAGAACTGTCTGCTCTTCGCCGCCCTTGTCCAGGCCGTAGGCGAGCGCAGCTGCGGTGGGCTCGTTGATGATGCGGAGCACCTCAAGCCCGGCGACCGCGCCGGCCTCCTTGGTGGCGGTGCGCTGGGCATCGTCGAAGTACGCCGGCACGGTGATCACGGCCTGGTTGACCGTGTCGCCCAGGTAGCTCTCGGCGTCCCGCTTCAGCTTCATCAGGGTGCGAGCGGAGATCTCCTGGGAGTTGTAGGCCTTGCCGTCGATGTCGACCGACCAGTTGGTGCCCATGTGGCGCTTGACCGAGCGGATGGTGCGATCGGGGTTGGTGATCGCCTGGCGCTTGGCAACCTCGCCCATCAGCACTTCGCCGTCCTTGGCGAAGGCGACGACCGAGGGCGTCGTGCGCGAGCCCTCGGCATTGGGGATGACGATGGGTTCGCCAGCCTCCAGCACGCTGACGACCGAGTTGGTGGTTCCGAGATCGATTCCGACGGCCTTGGGCATGCCGAGACTCCTTCTTTCGTGTGACTGTGTTTCTTGGTGTTGGTTTGCTGACGTAGTTCGTGTTGTCGCGGCCCGCAGCGGCTGTTTGCTCGCCTGTGGGGCGCTCGTCATGGTGCACCTGAGCGACGAATTGTAGCGCTGGCAACCTCATGACAACGAGCGCCACAATAAAACCTGAGTGCTTCGTTATCAAGTCGGGTGGGTGGAATGCGAGGGTGTCGTTGGTCACCGGGTTGCCGGTGGGGCGTCGTGCATGGTGCCCGGGCACCCCAGGTGACGTCGGATCGTCGTTGCGGGCGCCCACCTGTCAGCATGTGGCCCATGGAATTGGTCTTGCTCCGCCACGGACAAAGCGAATGGAACCTGAAGAACATCTTCACCGGATGGGTGGACGTCGATCTCACCGACGTGGGGATGATCGAGGCGATTGAGTCCGGTGGGCTGATGGCCGAGGCCGGGGTGATCCCCGACGTCGTGCACACCTCGCTGCAAAAGCGCGCCATCCGAACCGCCGAGGAATCGCTGCGGGCGATGGACCGCCAGTGGATCCCGGTGCGGCGCAGCTGGCGCCTCAACGAGCGCCATTACGGGGCGTTGCAAGGTAGAGACAAGGCCCAGGTGCGCAGCGAAGTGTCTGCCGAGCAGTTCCAGGAGTGGCGCCGCAGCTTTGACGTGCCGCCGCCCGAGGTTGACTACGACTCCGAGTACCACCCGGTGAACGACCCCCGGTATGCCGACGTGGTCAGCGAGCTGCTCCCCGGTGCGGAGAGCCTGTCGATGGTGCTGCAGCGCGTTCTGCCCTACTGGTTCGACCACATCTGTGCCGATCTGCGCGCCGACCGCACCGTGCTCGTGGCCGCCCACGGCAACTCGTTGCGGGCCCTGGTCAAGCACCTCGAGGGCATCAGCGACGCCGACATCGCCGAGTTGAACATCCCCACTGGCGTGCCCCTGCGCTACGAGCTGGGTGGCGACTTTCGGCCCCGCACCACGATGGCGCTCGAGGATCGTTACCTGGGCGATCCCGAGCAGATCGCAGCTGCCGCCGAAGCGGTGGCCAAGCAGGGCCAGTAACCTCACCGGGTATCGGTTCGGTCGAGGCGTCGTTGCCGTCGGCGAGCCGGCCGAGCACGTAACCGCCACGTGG
>NZ_DAOLGP010000013.1:0-21662 GCF_035329545.1 Candidatus Neomicrothrix sp. | reverse complement strand
TGCCCGAGACGGTGGTGCCCGAGACGGTGGTGCCCGAGACGGTGGTGCCCGAGACGGTGGTGCCCGAGACATAGCCTCGGAGGCGATGTCGACGACGACCACGGCGATTGCTGCGCTGAACCGGGCGGTGTATTACCTGGACCGCGGGTTCGAGCCGGCGGCCAAGGCCAAGGCGTTCACCCGTGCCGCCGAGGTGGCGGCCGGCATGGACGACGACGACCTGGAGCGACGGGCTGAGGCGGGCACCCTCACCGACCTGGACGGCATCGGTCCGTCGACCGCATCGGTCATCGCCGACGCTGTGCTCGACCGGCCGCCGGCCTACCTGACCAAGCTGGAGCAGCGAACCCGCCTGCGGGTGAGCGCCGGGGCCACGGTGTTCGAAGCCTGCCGCAGCGACCTGCACAGCCACTCCACCTGGTCTGACGGCGGGGCACCGATCCGGACGATGGCGATGACCGCCCGGGCGCTCGGTCGCACCCACTTGGCGCTCACCGACCATTCACCCCGCCTGACGATCGCCCACGGGCTGACGCCCGAGCGCCTCGCCGAGCAGCTGATCGAGGTGGCCGCCCTCAACGAGGAGTTGGCGCCGTTTCGGATCCTGACCGGGTGCGAGGTCGACATCCTCGCCGACGGCACCCTCGACCTGCCCGACGACGTCCTGGCCGGGCTCGACCTGGTGGTCGCCTCGGCCCACTCCAAGCTGTCGATGCCCGAGCGTCCGATGACCGAGCGCCTGGTGAGGGCCGTCGCCAACCCCCACGTCGACGTGCTGGGCCACTGCACCGGACGCAAGCTGGTCGGCCGGGGTCGGCCCCCGAGCACGTTCGACGCCGAGCTGGTGTTTGCCGCCTGCGCTCAGTTCGGGACAGCGGTCGAGGTCAACTGCCGACCCGAACGACAGGATCCACCGGACGAGTTGCTGGACCTGGCGCTCGAGTGGGGCTGTTTCGTCTCGGTTGACTCCGACGCCCACGCTCCCGGCCAGCTTGAGTGGGTGGCCCACGGCTACGAGCGGCTGGGGGAGCGCGGGGTCGATCCCGATCGCATCCTCACCACCTGGGATCTCGACACGTTGCTCGACTGGTGCGCCGCTACCGGGTGATCGATCCCGACCGTGGCCCAAAGGTGCGGATAATCTCCGATGATGATGAAGAAGGCCTTTGCGCGGCTATTTCTGTGGCTCTCCCGTTTGAACTTCGTTGGAGATGTGCCGAAGGAATCGATCGTCCTGGTGGCCGGGCCGCACACGAGCAACTGGGACTTCTTGTTCATGCTCTCCTATGCCTGGGCGAAGGACGTCCCGCTCAGCTGGCTGGGCAAGGAGGAACTGTTCAAGGGGCCGATGGGGCCGATCATGCGGTGGACTGGTGGCATCGCCGTGGACCGATCCCATCCTGGTGGGCTGGTGGAGCAGATGGCCGAGCGGTTTCGGGATGGCCCCCGCATGGGTCTGGTGATCACCCCCGAAGGCACTCGCGGCAAGCGGGAGTACTGGAAGTCGGGCTTCTATCGCATCGCTCGCGCCGCCGACGTGCCGGTGGTGCTGGGCTACATCGACTGGCCCAACCGCACCGGTGGCTTCGGACCTTCGTTCAAGCTGACCGGCGACGTGACCGCTGATATGGACCGCCTTCGCGACCTGTACGACAACGTCACCGGCATTCGGCCCGAGAATCAGACCTCGCCCCGGCTGAGCGAAGAGGACGCAAAGCTCGGCTCCGGCGAACCGGGTGAGTCCGCCGCCGGCTGAGCATCAGGTGGTGGGTGCCTCCGGAACGAGCTCGAACAGCTCGGCCGGTGCGCCTCGGTTGTTGCGCCGCAGCCGGGTTTAGGGAGTGGGCGCCTCCGGAAAGAGCTCGAACAGCTCGGCCGGTGCGCCTCGGTTGTTGCGCCGCAGCCGGGTTTAGGGAGTGGGCGCCTCCGGAAAGAGCTCGAACAGCTCGGCCGGTGCGGCGATGTCGACCTGGTCGTAGGTGCAGGAGCGGGGGGTGCGGTCGCTGCGCCAACGCTGGAAGCGGGCGGGGTGGCGAAAGCGGCCCTTGGTGAGCTGTTCGACCACCACTTCGGCCACCAGCTCGGGCCGCAGCGGCACCCAGCTGTGGTCGCGCTTGGCCGACCAACGGTTGGGGGCACCGGGCATGCGCACGCCGCCATCGGCGTGTTGCTCGGGGTCGGCCCACCCGGTCCAGGGGTGGGGCTCGCCCTCGCCCAGCCGGTAGGGCGCGAGCAGCTCGGCCAGCTCGGGACGCTGGGCCGCTTTGAACGCCGAGGCCACCCCGACATGTTGCAGCGACGCTGCTCGATCGCCCTCGGGCCGGTCGTACAACCCGAGCATCATCGAGCCGACGCCGTCGCCGGACTTGTGGGGGCGGTAGCCGGCGACGACGACGTCGATGCTGTGTCGGTGCTTCACCTTGGTGAGGCTGCGCTTGTCCTCCTCGTAGACGCCGTCCGAGCGCTTGGCCATCACCCCGTCGAACCCGGCGCCCTCGAAGCGCCGAAACCAGTCCTGGGCGACCTCCGGGTCGTCGGTGACCGGCGACAGATGAACCGGAGGGATGACATCGGCCAACAGCGACACGAGCGCACCGCGCCGTTCGATGAAGGCCATTGGGCGAAGGTCAACCTCGTCGAGCGCCAGCAGGTCGAAGACGACCAGCGAGGCGGGTGTCTCGACCGACAGCCGCTCGATCCGACTCTCCGCCGGGTGAATGCGCTGGCCGAGCAGGTCGAAGTCGAGCCCGTCGGGCGTGACGACGACCACCTCGCAGTCGACGACGCAGCGGCGTGGAAGCTGGGCGCGGATCGGGTCGATCAGCTCGGGGAAGTAACGGGTGAGCGACTTCTGGCCTCGGGAGCTGAGCTCCACCTCGTCGCCGTCGCGAAAGACCACGCAGCGGTAGCCGTCCCACTTCGGCTCGTACAGCAGCCCATCGGCCTCGGGCACCGTCGTCGTCGCCCTGGCCAACATCGGCTTGATCGGCGGCATCACCGGCAACTGCATCTGGGACTCCCCTCGGCAACTGGTTCGAGAAAATCGTACTGGGGAGCGCAGAGCGCGCTCTGACGCACGTCTGGACTCCCGGGTTCGGGTCGGCGCACGCAGCGGGAGCCCAGAGCGCGCCCTGGCGTACATCCGGACTCCCGAGTTGGCCTGCGAGGGTGGCCGCTCATTGGTGCGGCTGTCCGGCGCACCCTAACTTTGGCGCTCTTATGGAGAACAGCATGTCCGCTCGCATCGATGATCTGCACCGGCGGCGCCAGGAATCCCTCAACGCCGGTTCGGAGCGCCTCGTCGAACGCCAGCGATCCGGCGGCAAGATGCTGGCCCGCGAGCGTCTCGAGTACCTGCTCGACGAAGGCTCGTTCAACGAGCTCGATCAGCTGGCCCGAAGCCGCTCCTCCTCGCTGAAGGACGACTACCGCCCCTACGGCGACGGGGTGATCACCGGCTGGGGCACCGTCGATGGTCGCAAAGTGTTCGTGTTCAGTCAGGACTTCACCGTGTTCGGTGGCGCCCTCGGCGAGGTGTTCGCCGAGAAGATCCACAAGGTGATGGACCTGGCGCTCAAGGCCGGGGCCCCCTTGGTCGGCCTCAACGACGGCGCCGGCGCCCGCATCCAGGAGGGCGTGGTCAGCCTGGCCAGCTACGGCGGCATCTTCCACCGCAACGTCCGGGCCTCCGGCGTCACCCCGCAGATCTCGGTGATCATGGGCCCGTGCGCCGGCGGAGCGGTGTACAGCCCGGCGATGACCGACTTCATCTTCATGGTCGACGAGACCTCGCACATGTTCATCACCGGTCCCGACGTGGTGAAGACCGTGACCGGCGAGACGGTGACGCTCGAGGAGCTCGGCGGCGCGGGCGCCCACTCGTCCAAGTCGGGCGTCGCCCAGTTCGCCGGACCCGACGAGAAGTCGGTGCTCGACGACGTGAAGTTCCTGTTGAGTTTCCTCCCGGCCAACAACCTGGAGGAGCCGCCGTTCCTGCCCTCGGACGACCCGCCCGACCGGCTGGTGCCCGAGCTGCGCGACATGATCCCGCTCAACTCCAACATGCCTTATGACATGACCGAGGTCATTCGGGCGATCGCCGATGACGGCGAGTACTTCGAATATGCCCCGCGCTGGGCCGGCTCGATCACGTGTGGCTACGCCCGCATCGGTGGCCACTCGGTCGGCATCGTCGGCAACCAGCCGGCGATGTACGCCGGGGTGCTCGACATCGAGTCCTCCGAGAAGGCCGCCCGCTTCGTCCGCACCTGCGACGCGTTCAACGTGCCGCTGGTGACCTTCGTCGACGTACCCGGGTTTCTTCCCGGCGTCGACCAGGAGCACAACGGCATCATCCGCCACGGAGCCAAGCTGTTGTACGCCTACTGCGAGGCCACCGTGCCCCGCATCCAGGTGATCACCCGCAAGGCCTATGGCGGCGCCTACGTGGTGATGAACTCCAAGAGCATCGGTGCCGACCTGGCGTTTGCGTGGCCGTCGGCGGAGCTGGCGGTGATGGGCGCCCAGGGCGCGGTCGAGATCGTCAACCGTCGGGAGCTGGCGGCAGCCGAGGATCCGGTGGCCAAGCGGGCCGAGCTGGTGGCGGCCTACGAGGAGAACCACCTCAACCCGTGGGAGGCGGCCGACCGCGGCTACATCGACGACGTGATCGACCCGGCCGAGACCCGGCGCAAGCTGGTCGCCGGGCTGGAGATGCTGCGCTCCAAGCGCGAGGAGCTGCCCGCCCGCAAGCACGGTAACGTGCCGCTGTGAGACCCAGCCTTCAGCACGACGAATCCGCGGTTGGCGTGCGCACGATCACCCCGGCCCCTGCCGACGATGAGGTCGTGGCGATCGTCGCCGCCATCCAGGTGGCCTACCCCCGATCCGTCGGCGCCGACGAGCGGATCACAGCGCCCCGGTGGCGCTTCTCCGGTCGCTGGTGGACCAAGCCGGCGCCGCTGCGCCGACGTCGTCCCTGGGGTCTCTGAGCACTCAGGAGCCTTCGAGCGCGGATAGGTTGACCAGCGATGGAACTGACGACCGTCGCCCCCGACGAGGTGACCGTCCACGACGGCACCACCGTTCATCGCCATGTTGGCCTGGAGCCGGCGACCGCCTACCGATTCGACGGTCTGGACGCGACGACCCTGCCCCGACCCAAGGGCGAGCTGCTCGGTACGTTCGCCACGGTCAACGACGTGCACTTCGGCGAGACCGAGGCCGGGCTGATCGACGGGCAGGGCGAGGCGTTCTCGGTGCCGCCGGGGAGCACGCCGTACCCGACGCTGATGAACACCGATGCGGTGGCCGAGATCGCCGAGCTCGACCCGGTTGCAGTGCTGGTGAAGGGCGACCTGACCACCGACGGGTCCGCCGAGCAGCTCGCCGAGTTTGAGGCGACCTACCGGCCGACGTTCGGCGACCGGCTGCACTTCATCCGGGGCAACCACGAGAGCTACCACCACGTCGAGGTGGGGCCCAGCTACGAACGGGTTGAGCTGCCGGGCGCGCTGGCGATCATGTTGGATACCTCCCGCGATGGCCACCCCAACGGCGACCTGAGCGCCGAGCAACTCGAGCGGCTCGACGATGAGGCGGCCGACAGCGACGTGCCGGTGCTCGTGTTTGGCCATCACCAGATCTGGCTGCCCGACGAGGACCAGCGAACCGATCGATTTTTTGGCATCCTGCCCGACGCATCCGAGGCCCTGCAGGCGCTGATCGCCCGCCGCCTTAACGTGCGCGGCTATTTCGCCGGGCACACCCACCGCAACCGGCGCCGGGTTGTGGCGGCGTCGGGCGACGTGCCCTACGTCGAGGTCGCCAGCGTGAAGGATTTCCCGGGCGCCTGGGCCGAGTACCGCCTTCACGAGGGCACGCTGGTGCAGGTGCTCCGCCGGGTGTCCACCGCTCGGGCGCTCGAATGGACCGATCGCACCCGGGGCATGTTTGGCGGGGTCTATCCGATCTACTCCTTCGGAGAGCTCGGCGATCGCTGCTTCTCGATCGATCTGGGGCGCTGAATCTCCGCCGCCGAGCGCCGCCGCTGGCCCGAGCCCGACCCCGGCGACCCGCCGGCGGCCGGACCCCTGGTCGGCCTCAAGGTGCTCGAGCTGGCCACCGTGCTCGCCGGCCCGGGCGCCGGACGTTTGCTCGCCGACCTGGGTGCCGATGTTGTCAAGGTCGAGCACCCGGATCGCCCCGACCCCACCCGGGCGATGGGGTTCCCGGCACCGGACGGGGGACCGTCGCTGTTGTGGCGGATTACCGCCCGCAACAAGGTGCTGCGAACCGCCGACCTCAAGACCGACGGCGGCCTTGAGGCGGTGCTGGCGCTGGCCGCTGAGGCCGACGTGCTGATCGAGAATTTCCGCCCGGGCACACTCGAACGCCTGGGGTTGGCGCCGGACGTGCTGTGGGAGGCCAACCCCACGCTGGTGATCACCCGGGTGACCGGCTTCGGTCAGGACGGCCCCCATGCCGGACGACCCGGCTTCGCCACGATCGCCGAGGCGATGTCGGGCTTCGCCGACATCAACGGCAGCCCGGATGGCCCTCCGGTGTTGCCGCCGATCGCGCTGACCGACGAACTGACAGCGGTGGTGGCCGCCTACGCCACGATGGCCGCCGTGCACGCCGGGGTGGGCCAGGTGGTCGACGTCAGCCTGCTCGACAGCCTGTTCTCGTTCATGGGGCATAACTGGGCGGCCTATGCAGCCGACGGCACCCTGCAGCCCCGCATGGGCTCGGAGCTGCCCTACTCGGTGCCCCGCAACGCCTATGAGACTGCCGACGGGCGCTGGGTGGCGCTGTCCGCTTCCGCCGACACGGTGGCCGCACGCGTCGCCACCATGGTGGGGCTGGGCGACGACGAACGGCTGAGGTCCTTCGCCGGGCGGGTGGCGCACCGCGCCGAGCTGGACGCTGCCGTGGCGGCCTTCATCGCCGAGCGCACGCTCGACGAGGTGCTGACAGCGTTCGATGCGGCCGACGCTGCGGTGGCGCCGATCTACTCGATGGCCGACGTGGCCGAGGACCCCCACTTCGTCGAGCGGGACGCGACCGTCACCGTCGACGGCATCGCTATGCCGGGGCTACTCGCCCGGTTCTCGGAGACCCCGGGCAGGATCCGCTGGGCGGGCCGGGACGAGCGGGGTCGACCGGCCGGGTAGGGGATCGGCCGGTCTCGAGCCAGGCCCTTGACGCAACCCCTCATGCGTTCTATAACTAACGCGACCCTCTTTAAGAAGTAGGGAGCCAAACATGACTCGACTTCAGCAGCTCCACGACGGGTACGGGCAGAGCCCATGGCTGGACAACCTCACGCGGGATTACCTGCGCGATGGCACCCTCGCTCGCATGGTGAGCGAGGGGATTCGCGGTGTGACCGCCAACCCGACCATCTTCGCCAAGGCGATCGAGGGCTCGAATGCCTACGACGCTCAGTTCGCCGATCTGCTCCGTGCCGGCCGTGAGCTGATCGACGCCTATTGGGATGTCGTCGTCGACGATGTCGTCGACGCGCTCGGCGTGTTGCGACCGGTCTACGACGCCAGCGGGGGTGGCGACGGGTTCGTCTCGATCGAGGTCGCCCCCGAGTTGGCCCACGACGTCGACGGGACGATCCGGGCGGCACAGGATCTGCATGAGCGGATCGACCGACCGAACCTGCTCGTCAAGATCCCTGCGACGGTCGAGGGCGTCGATGCCATCGCGGCGATGATCGCCGGGGCTCGCAGCATCAACGTCACCCTCATCTTCTCGATCGACCGTTACGCGGAGGTGATCGAGGCGTACCTCTCGGGTCTGGAGGCGGCCGCCGGACGAGGTGGCGACCTCTCGTCGGTTCACTCGGTTGCCTCGTTCTTCGTCAGCAGGGTCGATGTCGAGGTTGATCGACGCTTGGAGGCGATCGGGGGCGACGAGGCGTTGGCGCTGCGTGGCCGGGCGGCGGTGGCCCAGGCGCAGGTCGCCTACCGGCTCTTTCGGGATCGGTTCGCAGGCGATCGCTGGGAGGCTTTGGCGGCACGAGGTGCGCGCCCCCAACGACCGTTGTGGGCATCGACCTCCACCAAGAATCCCGCGTATCCCGACACGCTCTACGTCGACAACCTCATCGGCGACGACACGGTCAACACGCTGCCCGAGGACACGATCGCGGCATTCGAGGACCACGGAACCCTCGCTCGTACCGTCGACATCGATGCCGACGCGGCACAGCAGGTCATCGACGACCTCGAGGCGGTGGGAATCGACCTCGAGGACGTCGGCCGGACACTCGAGACCGAGGGCGTGGACAAGTTCAACGCCTCCTTCGAGCACCTGATCGGGTCGCTCGACACCAAAGCACAAGCGCTCGCCGCTTCGTGACATGAGTTCGATCGGCGGGCCCGCAGCCAGCAGGGGTGCACAGCCGGTTTGGAAGGGTTGCGCGCCCGCACCTTGCACGGCCGTTGGGCCGGGGGCCTGAGATGGACTGGGCGGGCTGGGCCGTCTTCGGGTTTGTCGCCACCGCTGCGCTCACCGGCGTGATGGTCGGCGCGCAGATGCTCGGGCTCACCCGACTCGACCTGCCGCTCATGCTCGGCACGATCGTCACCGAGGACCCGGACAAGGCCCGCGCTGCAGGGTTCTTTATCCACCTCGGCATCGGGCAGGGCTTCGCGCTCGGCTACGCCGCCGTCTTCGCCCTGCTCGGCCGGGCGACGTGGTGGCTCGGCGGCCTGCTCGGCATCGTTCACGTCGCCATCGTGCTCACCGTGCTCGTGCCCTGGTTCGCAGTCGTCAACCCGAACATGGCGTCGTCGCGGGCGGGGCGATCGTCAACCGCCTCCCTCGAACCGCCGGGACCGTTTGGCCTCAACTACGGGGCCCGGACCCCGGCGGTGGCGATCGTCGCCCACATCCTCTATGGCATCGCGCTCGGCGTCCTGTTGCGCGCCACCTGACGTGGACGCCGTCGACGAGGCCGTGCGCGGGGCGAGCCGGCCGATCGAGGACCTGGGGATGATCGGTGACACCCGAACGGCGGCGCTGGTCGGCTCGGACGGCTCGATCGACTGGATGTGCATCCCGAGTTTCGACGGTTCGCCCGTGTTCGGTCGGCTCGTCGGCGGCGTCGCCGCCGGTCGGTTTCGCATGGGTCCGAACGCCCCCGCCACCGTGATTGACCGCGAGTACCGGCACGAGACCGCGACGCTCCGCACCACGTGGGTAACCGACGCCGGCCGGTTGACGCTTACCGAAGCCATGGTGAGCGAGGTCGCCGGACGGTTCCTGCCGACCACGCTGCTCGTACGGCGCCTCAGCGCTGTCGAGGGCCCGGTCGAGGTCGGCATCGAGTTCGATCCCCGCCTCGGCGAACGCCATGTCGCACCACGTGTCGAGCGGCGCGGCGACGTCACCGTGTGCTCGTGGGGTGCCGAAGCTATGGCGCTGACCTGCTCGGCGAACCTCGACCTCGAACCGGGTGGGACCCACACGGTGACCATCGAGGCCGGCGAGGACCTGACCATCGTCGTCGGTGTCGCCGATCACGAGCCGCTGATCTATGTCGACCCTGCGAGAGCGTGGGCCGCCGTGTGCGACGACGAGCGGGGCTGGCGCAGCTGGTGCGCCGACATCCCCGACGACATTCCCCACCGCGACACCGTGGTGCGCAGCCTGCTCACCCTTCGGCTGCTCACCTACTCCCCGTCGGGTGCGCCGGTGGCGGCGCCCACCACCTCGCTTCCCGAAGACCCGGGCGGCATCCGCAACTGGGACTACCGCTTTGCCTGGCCCCGGGACGCAAGCATCGGTATCGGCGCGTTCCTCGGCGTGGGCAAGGATGACGAGGCCCGTCACTTCCTGGCGTGGCTGCTCCATGCCAGCCGCCGCGACCGGCCCCGCCTGCCGGTGCTGCTCACCCTCCATGGGCGGCATCCCAGGGGTGAAGGGGAGATGACGGGGTGGCCCGGGTACGCCAACAGCCGGCCGGTTCGGGTGGGCAACGGGGCCGCCGACCAGCATCAGCTCGATGGGTACGGGTGGGTGATCGACGCCGCCTGGTTGCTCACCGCCGCCGGCCACGGCCTGTACACCGAGACGTGGCGGGCGCTGCGAGGCTTTGTCGACGAGGTGGTCGCCCGCTGGCGCGATCCCGACGCCGGTATCTGGGAGGTCCGAGGCGACGAGGCCCATCACGTCCACTCCAAGCTGATGGCCTGGCTGGCCCTCGACCGGGCCCTCGCCATCTCCGCAACCCAGCGAACCCCGAAGTGACAGCAGGACGCGTGGCGTCGGGAGCGCGCGGCGCTGGCCGCCGACATCGCCGCCCACGGCTACAACGACGTCGTGGGCGCCTACACCCGGACCTACGGGTCGGACGACCTCGACGCAGCGGTGCTCGTGCTGCCGCTGCTCGGTGTGGAACCCGCCGCTTCGGAACGGATCCGGTCGACGGTCGCCGCCATCCGCCGGGAGCTGGGCGCCGGTGGGCCGTTGGTCTACCGATATCCCCCGGGTGAGGACGGCCTGCCCGGTGGCGAGGGTGCCTTCCTGCCGTGCTCGTTCTGGCTGGTTCAGGCGCTGGCCTTGACCGGCGACGTGTCCGAGGCCCGGAGCGTCTTCGACGAGCTGGTCGCCATGGCCGGCCCCCTCGGCCTCTTCGCCGAAGAGGTCGACCCCGAAACCGGTGCGTTCATCGGGAACTTCCCCCAGGCGCTGAGCCACGCCTCCCTCGTCCAGGCCGCCCTTGCGCTGCGGGGTGCGGGCAGCTCAGCGTCATGAACCACAGGTGACATCGCAGGCTTCCGGCGCGTGCGGTTAGTAGCGGGTCTCGCAGGGGATGCCGTTGCCGTCGGCATCCATGTGGGCGGGTCGGCCGAGCTGGTTCCAGATCACCACCATTTCGTCGAACGGCACGGCGCGCATCGCCAGGTAGCCGCACCAACTGCCCGGTGGAGCCGGCGGGGGCAACTCGACGGAGGCCCGCTTGTCCGGGTCGGCTGGGGGATCGGTGACGCCGGGGGGGCGCGGGGTCGCCGGCAGCTTCACCGTCATGTCGGGGATCGCCACCTTGCCGATCGGCTTGGCGGTCGCCGCCGGGGGCACGTACGCGTCGCGCTTGGCGACTTTGGCGAACGGGTCGACGCCGGTCACGGCAACGACGTGCAGCGACTTCGGGCCCTGGGCCGAGGCGGTGACCTCGACCGAGAAGGCATCCCGCTCCCGGACGAGGGCGAAGCCGCAGCAGTCGGCCGATCCGGCGACCACCAGGCGGACCGGCCCGGTCTCGCCGATGAGCATCGAGCCGGCTCGAGCGGACGCCGCCGGCTTGTCCACCGTGCCGTTCGAGCCCGGTGCCGTGGACGAGCTGGGTCCGCCCTTGGCCCCGTTTGGTTTGGTCGCCTCTGGCTTGGTCCCGGCCTCGTCCTCGAGCACGTCGACGAACGCGACGTCGGCGGTGATCGCATCGCTCAGCCGGCCGTCATCGACCAGCCCGTCGATCACCGGCTGCGGTGCGACGATGACGCGGCCGGTCAGGTCGTAGCGCCCATCGGCTGCGGGCAGGTCGGCGGCGGTCTGCTTGGAGACGAGCTGGGCCTGGAGCTGCTTCACCGTCGTCACGTCGACGGTCGCTCCAGGTTTGGGTTGAGCGCCATCGGCCAGCGCCACGAGGGGCTTGGCGCCGCTCGGTACTCCGCTGGTCGTCGTCGCCGAACTCGCCGTCGTCGCAACGCTATCGTCGGGGCGGGCGATCTCTTCGCTCTCGGTGAAGTTGCAGCCCGTGGCAGCCACCACCATGACGGCCGCGGCCAAACATCGCACACCTCGCCTCATGTGGTGGTTCCTCGCTGCCGTCCGGATCGGTGACCATACCCACCGGGCCTCCGCGTTCGGGAGTCGGCGGGCGACCGTTCCCTGATGAGGTGCCGACCTGGAGCCCTGCCGCAACCGTCGGTGAGCCCCGAGCCGGGTCGATTGCGCAGGGGCCGAACGCAGTCGGGCTAGCGCCGAGCGATCGCCAGGTTGGCGATGTCGCCCATGATGGTCGCCAGCTCGAAGTTCTTGGGCGTATACACAGCGGTGATCCCCTGGCTGAGGAGACGTGCCTCGTCGTCGGGGGGGATGATGCCGCCAACGATCACCGGCACGTCAACGCCATCCTCCGCGAGCAGCCGGACGACCTCCGGCACCAGCTCCAGGTGCGACCCGGACAGGATCGACAGGCCGACGACCTCAACGTCCTCGTCGCGGGCGGCCGCTGCGATCTGAGCCGGGGTCAGGCGAATGCCGGCATAGATCACCTCCATGCCGGCGTCGCGGGCGGCGACGGCGATCTGCTCGGCCCCGTTGGAGTGGCCGTCGAGGCCGGGCTTGCCGACGAGCAGCCGCACCGGCCCACCGGGCAGCGCCTGCACCCGTCGTGCGACAGCTGCCAGGCCATCGTTGCCGGGGCCGGCTCCGGCGGCGGTGCCGACGCCGGTCGGTGCCCGGTACTCGCCAAACGTCTCGCGCAGCACCCCGGCCCACTCGCCGGTCGTGCCGCCCACCTCGGCCAGGGCGATCGTCGAGGCCATGATGTTCTCGTCGCTGCGGGCCACCCGCTCCAGCTCGGCGAGTGCGGCGTCGACCTCGGAGGCGTTGCGGGCCTCGCGCCAGGCCTGGACGTCGGCGATCGTCTCGGCGGCCACCTCGGGGTCGACCTTCATGATCGACTCGTTGCCGCCGAGCGGCGACTCGGCGGTCGAGGTGTTGCAGTTGACGCCGATGACCGGCAGGTCGCCGCCCTCGATGCGGCGCATGCGCTCGGTGTGGCTGCGCACCAGGCGGCCCTTCAGCTCGTCGATCGCCTCGAACGCCCCGCCCAGCGACAGCACGTCGTCGAGCTCGGCCTGGGCCTCGTCGACCAGGTTCCGGGTGAGGGCCTCCATCACGTGGCTGCCCTCGAACAGGTCGTCGTACTCCAACAGGTCGGTCTCCTGGGCCAGCACCTGCTGGATGCGCAAGGACCACTGCTGGTCCCACGGGCGGGGCAGCCCCAGCGCCTCGTTCCAGGCGGGCAGCTGCAGCGACCGGGTGCGGGCGTTGCGCGACAGGGTGACGCCGAGCGCCTCCAACACGATGCGCTGCACGTTGTTCTCCGGCTGCGCCTCGGTCAGCCCCAGGCTGTTGACCTGCACGCCGTAGCGGAACCGGCGGGCCTTGGGGTCGCTCACCCCGTAGCGCTCCTCGGTGATGCGGTCCCACATCCGGGTGAACGCCCGCATCTTGGCGGTCTCCTCGACGAAGCGGATGCCGGCGTTGACGAAGAACGAGATCGAAGCGACGATCTCGGGCATCTTGTCGAGCGGCACCTGGCCCGAGTCCCGCACCGCGTCGAGCACCCCGATGGCGGTCGCCAGCGCATAGGCGATCTCCTGGGTGGGCGTCGCGCCCGCCTCCTGGAGGTGGTAGCTGCACACGTTCATCGGGTTCCACAGCGGAACGTTGGTGTTGCAATAGGCGAACATGTCGACGATCAGCCGTCGGGAGTGCTCGGGGCCGAAGATGAATGTCCCCCGCGACAGGTACTCCTTGACGATGTCGTTCTGGGTGGTGCCGCGCAGCGCGTGTGAGTCGACGCCGTTGGCCCTGGCGTTGGCCACGTAGAGGCCCAGCATCCAGGCGGCGGGTGCGTTGATCGTCATCGACGTGTTCATCTCGCCCTGCGGGATGCCGTCGAGCAGGGTGGCCATGTGCCCCAGGTGGGCCACCGGCACCCCGACCTTGCCGACCTCGCCCCGGCTGCGGGGGTCGTCGGGGTCGTAGCCGGTCTGGGTGGGCAGGTCGAAGGCGATCGACAGGCCGGTCTGACCCTTGGCCAGGTTGGTGCGGTACAAGGCGTTGGACGCACGGGCGGTCGAGTGGCCCGAGTAGGTCCGCATCATCCACGGGCGGTCGGGCTTCCGACGTGGGGACGCAGAGTGGGACGAAGGGGTGGCCATCACCTCATTCTTTCGGGAACGGCGGCGGGTGTCACGCCCGGGAGCCGCTGCGGGAGGTGTTGCAAGGAGGTGGTGCGGGTGCGGGCGGGGGCTTCGGCGGCCAGAATGGGGGTGTGCTGGCCCAGAACCCTGAACTGTTCCTCGGAGAAGACCTGCTTGCCTGGCTGGTGCTCGCCTTCGGGGGTGCGCTGGTGGTCGGCAACGTGGCGGCGCTGCTTCGGCCGCCGACGCACCTGCGCGATGGGTCCGAGCCGGGCGGACGGCCCGGCAAGGCCAAGACGGCGGGCTCGACCGGCGCCGCCCATCCGCCGGTGGGGCGAGCGGTCGCCATGATCATCGTCGGATTGGTGGCCGCGATCTGGGGCCTGGCCTCGCTCGTGGGCGGCTGAGATCAACTTCGCGCCGTCGCCCCTGGTCGCATCGGCCGAGCCGGTCGACCAACCACCTGCGCTGATGACCGCACACGTCGGGGTGAGCTACGGAGGCGTGCGGGCCACCGACGACGTGTCCCTCAGCGTTCAGCGCGGCGAGATCGTCGGGCTGATCGGGCCTAACGGGGCGGGCAAGACCTCGCTGGTCGACGCCTGGTGCGGCTTCGTCGCCCACGACGGAACCGTCGAAGTGAACGGGCACGACGTCACCGGGCGACCGCCCCACCGGCGGGCCCGGGCGGGCCTGGCCCGCACCTGGCAGACCGTCGAGCTGATCGACGACCTCACCCTGGCGCAGAATTGCGCGGTGGCCGCGCCGCACGCCGACGCCGCCCACCTCGCGGCCACCTTGGAGCGGGTCGGGCTGGGCGGACGGGGCGGCCGGCGGCCCGGCGAGCTGTCGCTCGGGCAACGCAAGCTGGGCGGGGTCGCCCGCGCTGTCGTCGCCGGGGCGGCGGTCGTGGTGCTCGACGAGCCCGCCGCAGGACTGGATCCGACCGAAATCGAGGCGCTGGCCTCCGTTGTCGAATCCCTGGCCGCCGAGGGCCTGGGGATCGTGCTGATCGAGCACGACACAGCGCTGGTCTTCCGGCTGTGCTCCCGGGTGGTGGTCCTCGTCGGCGGCCGGGTGCTCACCGACGGAACGCCCGAGGAGGTCCGCGCCGACGGCGAGGTCATCGCCGCCTACCTGGGGACCGCCCGGTGACCGAGGAGGGCCTGGTGGTCGAGGGGCTCACCGCCGCCTACGGCGACAGCACGGTGCTGTCCGGCGTGTCGCTACGGGTGCGACCCGGCGAAGTCGTTGCAGTGCTCGGGCCTAACGGCGCCGGCAAGACGACGGTGTTGTCGGCGATCGCCGGGCTGGTTCCGGGCGCCGACGGGTCGGTGCGAGTCGACGGGGTGGAGCTGGGCTCGGCCGCGGCTGGAGCCCGGGTGGCCGCCGGAATGGTGTCGGTTCCCGATGACCGTGGCCTGTTCCCCAGCCTCACCGTCGCCGAACACCTCCGCCTGGTCGGGTCCTCGGTCGACGAGGCGGCCGGGGTGTTCCCCGCACTCGCGGGGCTGGCCGCCCGGCGCGCCGGGGCATGCTCGGGCGGCGAACAACAGCAGCTGGCGGTGGCCCTGGGGATCGTGCGTCGCCCGAAGGTGCTCTGCATCGACGAGCTGTCGATGGGGCTGGCTGCCCGGGTCGTCGTCGAACTGCTGTCCGGCCTGCGGGCCCTGGCCGACGAGGGCGACACAGCGGTGCTCGTCGTCGAACAGTTTGTCGATGCGGTGTTGGCGGTGGCCGACCGCGGCGTGGTGCTCGGCGGCGGGCGGGTGATCCGGGACGAACCGTCCGAACAGCTGCTCGCCGACCGGGCGGCGCTCGAAGCGGCCTACCTGGGCTCGGCCCCCCGCCGGCGCTGATTCCGGCCGTCGGTGAGGGGCACGGTCAGGCTCACCTCGGCGCCGTGTGGCGCTGTGCTGCGCCACCCGACCCGCCCGCCCACCGCCTCGATGCGGCCGGTGATCGACTGCGACATGCCGATGCCGGCCTCGGCGCCCTCAACGTCGAAGCCCGCCCCGTCGTCCTTCACGGAGACGAACACCGCGTCGTCGTCGAGTTCGACGTACAGCGTCACCGCCCCGGCGTTGCCGTGTTTGGCGGCGTTGGTCATCGCTTCCCCAGCGGCGCCGGCGAGTGCGGCGATGATCGACGGGTCGACCGCGGCCTCAGTGCCGCCGCCCGCGTCCTCGTCGAGACCGACCCCCACCACCTGCACCCGCAGCCGGTGGGTGCGCTCGGCGCGCCGGGCGACGTCCCGCAACGCCGGGCCGAGGGCGAGTTCGGGGCCGGCGAGGTCGTCGTCGCCGAAGAGCCATGAGCGCAGGTCGAGTTCCTGGTCCCGGGCCAGGCGCGACAGTTCGCTGTCGGTGCTGCGGCGCTGGACCACCGCCAGGGTTTGCAGCACCCCGTCGTGCAGTTCGCGCGCCATCTCCTCGCGAACCTCGGCCTGGGCCACCCGCCGTTCGGCCCGGCCGAGCCGCTCGACGACGGCGCCGGCGGCGAGGCCGGCCACCAGCCAGAGGGCCACGGTCGACGCGATCGACAGCGACTGGCCCCCGGCGTCGGCCAGCCTGGCCAGCTCGCCGACGAACGCCAGGCCGGCCAGGGCGACCGCGTTGACCGCCCCCAGCGTCAGGGCGGCGACCAGCCCGCCCCGGCGTTCCCAGATGATCGCCGCAGCCAGCACCGGCATCAGCGGCCACGCGGAGGCGTAGCGCTGCCCGACCGTCGAAGTCCACACCCACGGATCGGCGATCAACAGCGCGGCGGCCAGCCCGGTTTCGATCACGGTGACGATGCCGGCGAAGCGTTGGGTCATCGGAGCGCGGACCCGGGCGAACTCCCACAGCGACCACACCCCGATGACCCCCAACCCACCCCATGCCACCCAGGGGTTGGCCACGTCGTTGCGGGCGACGATGACGACCACCACCATCCAGGCGAACACCGCCAAGCGGGCCAAGGACAGCCCGCGCAGCAGGGACGCCTCGAGTTCGGGGAGCTGGGCAGACCCCAGCGGGGTGGCCGGGGCGGTCACCCCAGCCATGGTACCGGCGGCGGGGTCAGCGGGACTCGGCGAGGACGGTGGCCAGCCGGGCAGCCAACGCAGCGTTGTCGGCGGCCAGCGCCAGGTTGGCGGGCACCGAGCGGCCGAAGGTGGCCTCTCGGATCGCTTCGAGCACCCACGGGGTCACCCCCGGGCCGGTCACGCCCAGCCGGCGGGCCGAGCCGAGCGCCTCGTCGATATGGGGCCGAATCTCACCGAAGGGAATCTCGGCCTCGGCGGGGATCGGGTTGGCGACCAGCAGGCCGCCGGGGTGGCCCAGCGACCATGTGGCCCCCACGATGGCGGCCAGTTCGTCGAGGTCGTCCACCCGGTGGGGCACCGGATGGCCCGAGTCGCGGGAGTAGAAGGCTGGAAAAGCGTCGGTGCGCCAACCGAGGACCGGCACGCCCAACGTGTCGAGACGCTCCAAGGTGGCGCCGAGGTCGAGGAAGGCCTTGGCGCCCGCTGACACGCACACGACCGGCTCGCTGGCCAGGGCGCCCAGGTCGGCCGACACGTCGCCCGTCTCGGCCCAGCCCCGGTGGGCACCACCGATCCCGCCGGTGGCGAACACCGAGATTCCCGCCAGGGCGGCCAGCCGCAGCGAGGCAGCCACGGTGGTGGCTCCAACCGGCCAGCGGGCGCCGATCGCCACCCCCAGGTCCCGGCGCGAGGTCTTCGTGTCCGCCTCGAGGATGCGCCCGTGCTCGTCGGGGTCAAGCCCCACCCGGGCCTCGCCGTCGACCACGGCGGTGATCGCCGGAACGGCACCGCCGGACCGTACCGAGTCGAGGCAGGCGGCGAGCGCGGATTGGTTGTGGGGGGCGGGCAGGCCCATCCGGGAGAAGATCGTCGATTCGAGGGCGACGACCGGGTGGCCCTCGGCCAGGGCGGAGCTGACCTCGTCGCTGAGGCGGACAGACGTTTCGGGTCGTGGCATCTGTGCAGTGTCGCATCTGGTGGGCATTCGACGCAGCGGGTGGGATCCGCGAATCGGGCGCGACCGGGCGGTACGGTGGATGGGCGCGGGCGGCGGATCTCCTGGGAGGGATTCCCATGCGCGAGCGCGGCGATCGGCCATCACAACAACGGCTCTGGCCCCGATCACGATCGACAAAGTCGCGCGGACACGGTTCGGGCAGCGGAGCGCCGACCGGCGCGACCACCGGGGTGTTCTCCACCGTCGGAGCGGAACCGCGCTCGAGCTGGACCGAGCCCGGCGACGTGGTGATTCCCAACCCGTCGGTCGACCCGTCGACCCGGTCCTGGGTCGACCCCGATGCGGTCCCCGGGGTGCTCGGCCCGCCCCAGGCCAACCCGACCAGCCACGACGAGCCACCCGTCGCGGCACCCTCGAACTTCGCCGAGGCCCTTCGAGCGCCCCAGCCCGACCACCGGCTTGTGGTCGGCGCATCGAGTACCGGGCTGCTCCACCGGCTGGGCATCGACGGTCAGACCGGGCCGATCGACCTGGTCCGCGACCCGCGCACCCGGCTGGTCGGGGCCCTGGTCGCCGTCGTTGTCGCTGTGCTGCTGCTCGGTCGCCTTGGCGATCTGGTATCGCCTGCTGGCCCGGCCGGACCCCGGATGGGTGTGGGGTCGGCGGCGGCGGAGCCTCCATCGGGCGCGGCGGCATCCACGACGCCCCCCGACCAGCAGACCCCAGCGTCCGCCGATGTCGACCCGCAACTGGTCGTCATCGGCGTCGGGGGCGGGTTGAGCGCCGAGCGGGTGCGCCGCTGGGAGGACGTGGCGGCAGCGACCGACGCCCGGTTCACCTTCTTCACCTCGATCACCGACCTGCTCGGACCGGTCGGCATCGACCGCTATCTGCCGTCCGGCCCGGGGCAGAAGGCCCCGGCACCGGTCGCTGCAGGCGATGATGAGGCCCGGCGCCAGGTCGGAGCGCTGGTCGACGCACTGGCCGACCGTGCCACAGCCGGACACGAGGTGGCCGCCGGGCTGGGGCCCGACGACTGTCCCAAGGACGGCGCCGACGGGTGGAGCGCCGGGGATTGGTCCTCCGAGCTGGGCCAGTTGCGCTCGGTGGGGGCTCACCCCAACCAGTACAACGCCTGGGGCGATGAGCTGCCCGACCTGTTCGCCGGCGGGCTGAACGGCGCCGCCGCCCGCTGCGCCGACGTCGCCGACGGGACCGCCGCAAGCGCTGCCGGACCGACCGCTCTGGCCAGCGCCCTCGCCGAGGCCGACCTCCACTGGATGGTCGCCCGGCCGGCGGCGACGGCGCAGGGCGCCCCACCCCGGCAAAGCCTTGGGCTCTGGCACTTCTCGCCGGCGGTCGACACGTCGACGGCCAACGCCGGCGCGCTCGAGGCCGAACTGGCCGACGGCCTGGCGGCGGCGATGACCGGCGATCGGGCTCCCTTCGTCGTCACCGTCGCCGGTGAGAGGGCGCAGAGCGCGTCGAGCGACGCGGCGGTACTCTCATTCGTCCAGGACGCATGCGGACGCAGCGACGTTCGGTGCGTGACCTTCTCCGAGGCGGCCCGGCAACTCGAAGCCCAGGGGCCCAAAGTACCTGGCTGAGAATTCACTACAGCCCGCGGGAACGAAACGAAGCCGCCTCCGGTTACACTCTGCATCACTCGTCTCGGGGCTATGTGGCCCTGTATGGAGGCAATCTCTCGTGTTCGAACGCTTTACTGATCGGGCTCGCCGGGTCGTCGTTTTGGCCCAGGAAGAAGCTCGACTTCTCAACCACAACTACATCGGTACCGAGCACATCCTGCTCGGGCTGATCCACGAGGGCGAAGGCGTCGCCGCCAAGGCCCTGGAATCCCTCGGGATCTCCCTCGAAGCGGTGCGCAGTCAGGTCGAGGAGATCATCGGCCAGGGCGGCTCATCGCCGTCGGGGCACATCCCCTTCACCCCCCGTGCCAAGAAGGTGCTCGAGCTGTCGCTGCGCGAAGCACTGCAGCTCGGCCACAACTACATCGGCACCGAGCACATCCTGCTCGGCCTCATCCGCGAGGGTGAGGGCGTGGCCGCCCAGGTGCTCGTCAAGTTGGGCGCCGACCTGTCGCGTGTTCGCCAGCAGGTCATCCAGCTGCTGTCGGGCTACTCCGGCCCGCAGGGCGCCAGCGGCAGCGGCGAGAAGGCCGCCGCCGGCACCGGCGGATCCAGCGGAGAAGGCGGCCAGTCCGGCTCGCCCGTGCTCGACCAGTTCGGGCGCAACTTCACCCAGTTGGCCAAGGAACACAAGCTCGACCCGGTCATCGGTCGCTCGAAGGAGACCGAGCGGATGATGCAGGTGCTCAGCCGCCGCACCAAGAACAACCCGGTGCTCGTCGGCGAGCCCGGCGTGGGCAAGACAGCGATCGTCGAGGGCCTGGCCCAGGCGATCGCCGATGGCGACGTGCCCGACACGCTGACCGGCAAGCAGCTGTACACGCTCGACCTCGGCGCCCTGGTCGCCGGGTCCCGCTACCGCGGCGACTTCGAGGAGCGCCTCAAGAAGGTGCTGAAGGAGATCAAAACCCGCGGCGACATCATCTTGTTCATCGACGAGATCCACACCCTGGTCGGCGCGGGTGCGGCCGAGGGCGCCATCGACGCAGCCTCGATCCTCAAGCCGATGCTGGCCCGAGGCGAGCTGCAGACGATCGGTGCCACCACGTTGGACGAGTACCGCAAGCACCTCGAGAAGGACGCCGCCCTCGAGCGGCGCTTCCAGAAGATCGTCGTCGACGAACCGTCGGTCGCCCACACGATCGAAATCCTCAAGGGGCTGCGCGAGCGCTACGAGGAGCACCACCGGGTGACGATCACCGACCAGGCGCTCGTCGCCGCCGGCAACCTGGCCGACCGCTACATCTCCGATCGGTTCCTCCCCGACAAGGCGATCGACCTGATCGACGAGGCCGGCAGCCGGCTGCGCATCCGCCGCATGGCCGCCCCCGAGGAGTTCCGTGAGCTCGAGGCCGAACTGGCCGACGTCAGCCGCCAGAAGAAGGAAGCGGTCGAAAGCCAGGACTTCGAGCAGGCCGGCCGCATGCGCGACCGCGAGAAAGAGTTGCTCGAGGCCAAGGAGAACACCGAGGCCGAGCTGAGGGCCTCGGGCGAGGATCTTTTTGACGAGGTCGACGAGGAGTCGATCGCCGAGGTGCTGGCGATGTGGACGGGTATTCCCGTCTACAAGCTCACCGAGGAGGAGACCACCAAGCTGCTTCGCATGGAGGACGAACTCCACGAGCGGGTCATCGGTCAGGACCAGGCGATCAAGTCGGTGTCCCAAGCGATCCGCCGCACCCGCGCCGGGCTGAAGGACCCGAAGCGTCCGTCCGGTTCGTTCATCTTCCTGGGCCCCTCAGGCGTGGGCAAGACCGAGTTGGCCAAGACGCTGGCCGAGTTCCTCTTCGGTGACGAGACCGCCATGATCAGCCTCGACATGTCCGAGTACATGGAGAAGCACACGGTGAGCCGCCTGGTCGGTTCGCCCCCCGGGTACGTCGGGTACGAAGAGGGTGGTCAGCTGACCGAGGCCGTGCGGCGCAAGCCGTTCTCGGTCGTCCTCTTCGACGAGATCGAAAAGGCCCACCCCGACGTGTTCAACACGCTGCTGCAGATCCTCGAGGAAGGCCGGTTGACCGACAGCCAGGGCCGCTCGGTCGACTTCCGCAACACCGTGCTGATCATGACCT
>NZ_DAOLGP010000012.1:0-116206 GCF_035329545.1 Candidatus Neomicrothrix sp. | reverse complement strand
ACCCGAACCTAAATCGCGAGCCTCAACCCCGACGCGAAAGACACCAGCCACCTAGCCTGACCGCAGGCTTTGAGGTGGAGGCCGACATGAACGCCCATGCGGCCAGCATGAGCCTGCCCTATGCCGAGGTCGACGTCCGGTTCTCGGAGCGGCCCGAAGGCTCGACGAGCAAGCTGAGCACGGTCGGTGATGGCTGGCGCATACTTCGGCGGTTGCTGCGGCTGTTCCGCGACTGGCGGCCGTTGCTGACCTTCTCCGTCGCCGGCCTGCTGACCATCCTCGTTGCGGTGGTGGTCCTGATCCCGGTGCTGGTGGATTACGCGGAGACGGGACTGGTGGCACGTCAACCGACGCTCATCGTCGCCGGCGCCGCCATCGCGCTCGGGTTCGGACTGGTGGCGACCGGCATGATCCTGGACCGGATCACCCGCCTCCGCCTCGAGATGGCACGCCTGCTGTACCTGGCGTTGCCCTCGTCAAGCCCTCATGGTGGTGGCCCACCACCGTGATCCACGTGCTCATCGGCACCAAGGCCGAGTACATCAAGACCGCTCCGGTGATGCGCGAGCTCGACCGCCGCGGCGTCCCGTACCGACTGGTGGACCTCGGGCAGCACAGCCAGCTTCCCGTGTCGTTTCGCACCCAGCTCGGCGTTCGCGAGCCCGACCTCCGGCTCGACAGCCAGACCGATGCCGCCTCGATCGGCGACGCACTGAAGTGGGCCGGCCGCCTGATGAGCCACCTGCGCTCCCGAAGCCATGCCCGACGCCATGTGTTCGGCGGCATGGGAGGCGTCTGCCTGGTCCATGGGGATACGCCGTCGACGATCATCGCCACCCTGATGGGCCGCCGGGCAGGTGTTCCGGTTGCCCACCTCGAATCCGGCCTCCGGTCGAAGTCGGCGGTCCACCCCTTCCCCGAGGAACTCACCCGCCGGGGGGTGATGCGGCTGGCCCACACCTATTTTCCGCCCAACGACACCGCCGAGCGAAACCTGCGAGCCCGTTTTGCTGGGCGGGACATCGTGCCGACCGGACACAACACGTCCTCGGAAGCGATCGGCCATGTGTGGCCCGCCAAGCCCGAGTCGCGCGGGCCGGCACTGATCACCATCCATCGTGTCGAGAACCTTCATCGCCGTGCCCGGCTGGTTGACCTCGTCACCACGATCGAGCGTCTGGCGAAGCGCGAACCCGTCCGGTTTCTCGTCCACCAACCCACCGAGAACGCGTTGCGCGGCGCCGGCCTGTGGGAGCGCGTTTTGCGCAGCGATGCCCAGGTCGGCCCCCTCATCCCGCACGACGAGTTCATCGAGGCGACCGCTGCGGCGCCGTGGGTGCTGACCGACGGCGGATCGAGCCAGGAGGAGTGCGCCGTCCTCGGGGTTCCAACGCTGCTGTGGCGGGCGACGACCGAACGCGATGAGGGCCTGGGGCACAACGTCGTGCTCACCAACTACGACGCTCGGCTGGTCGATGAGGTCACCGCCGACCCCGACCGGTACCGACGCCCCGCTGCCCGGCCCGAGGTCACGCCCAGCAGCATCGTGGTCGACCGGCTCGTGGAGTTGAACGAAAAGGTCGATTAATCGTGTCCGGCGGGCGCCAGGAGGCGGCCGAGGGCGACGGAGTTGGCGGCCTCGCGGGCCACAAGTCGTTCCAGATGATCCGGGAGTTCCCCGGCCCGGGAGACCGCACGGTGCATGGCCCGGACCGCTCCCTCAGCGTGTGGCACTCCAACCGGGAGCGCCGGCATGGCCCCGGCCAGGTCGTCTGAAAGGTCGCCCATCTTGGGCGAGTAGTCGACCAGGATGGCCGGACGGCCGTGGAGCAACGCCGCGACGGCGCCGTGATAACGCATGGTGAACACGGCACGGGCTCGGCCGACGGCGCCCAGGACGGTGTCGACGGTCGGCTCCACAAGTTCGCTGTCGACCGCGATCCGTTCCGCCAGCTGTCGGTGAAGCTCGCCGTCCTGGTCCGCCTCGAACGCAACGAACCTCACCCCGAGCCCCAAATCGGTGGCCACGGCTTCGATGGCGCTCGACATGTGACCCAACCAAGCGTCGTCGAGCGGCGGGGCGGTCGACAGGGTTCGTTGTCCGGGCAGGTTGGGCCGCCGCACCGAGACCGCCAGGACCTCATCGGTGATGCGGGGATCCTCGATCCGGTCCCAGGCAATGACCGGATCGGCGGCCACGTCCGAGCCGACCCCCAGCCTCCGAAGCCGTTCCTGGGAGGCGGGGTCACGAACGGTGATCGCCCGAGCTCCGACCATGATCCGTCGAACCAGCTGGCGGCCGGTGCGGCGGCTGACGGTGCCAACACCCAAGCCGACGCCGGCCCACGGCAGGTGGAGGAACCGGCCGAGTGCCAGACGACCCAGATGGAATGGCAGGTTGAGCGGTCCCGTCTCGTCCTGGATCAGACCTCCGCCGCCGAAGGCCACTCCGTCGACCGTGCGCAGCATCCGGATCAGGTTGGGGGTGTCTCGAACCCGGTGGTGTTGTACGGCGGCGACCCCAAGGAGGTCGGCCGTGCGCTCCAGGTCGATGGTGACCGCCAGCGGTTCGGCTCCGAGGTCGGCCAGTTGGTCACAGACGGCCCGGGCGATCAGCTCGTCTCCCAGGTTGGTCGATCCGATCCAGCCGGCGACGGCGACCTTCCCGTCACCGCTTCGGCGCGACAGCGATCGATCCGTCGAGGGTTCACACGGTCGGGGATCTCCGTCCAGCGTCACTGGGAGGTCGTTTCCCGGCTTCTGCCCCACAGCGCCCAGACCAGCACCGGTAGCATTGCCACCGTGGCCACCACCCGCTCGATGGTGGCAGCGAGAAACAGCAGGGCCGCGCTGGCACCGATGAGTTCGGCGACCCCGCCGACCAGCGCCTCGCGGGCGCCGATGCCCGATGGGAAGACTCCCAGCGCCGCGGCCGCCGGGACGGTGAACGCCGTCGACATGGCCCCGAGCCACCCCAACTCCGCGCCGAGCAGCAACGCAATCAGCCAGAACCGAGTCGCTCCCACCACCACCTTCACCAGCTCGACCGCCATGAGCGAACCCATCTGGACGGTGAGTGCCGACCGCGGGCGAACCGTCCAGCCGATCACCGCGAACGTCGCGCCGCCGAGCACCCCCAAGCCTCCGATCCACCACCGGTCTGCGACCGCCATCAATGCCAACCCCGACACGGTCAAGCCATTGGCGAGCCACCAGATCCCCGTGATCAGCTGAGCTCGGGCGGCGGGACGCTGAGGAGCACCCCGAGAGGCCAGCACGCGGTGACGCAACACCGGCCCTCCGGGCAGTGGCAACAGGTTGGCCACGTTGGCCCGGCTGACCTGGCGCACCGACTCGACCGGCGACAGGTCCACCCCCACCATGGCCCCTTGGATGGCGAACTCAGCGCCGTCGGCGGCCAGTACCAACGGAACGCTCAACACCGCCACGGCGATGAGGGCCGGCACCGACACATCGTCGAACTGGGCCCCCTGCCATGCCCGCCACGAAACCAGAACCACCAGCAGGGTGCCTGCGGCGGCCGCAGCGGGGCGCACCCCGGGAATGGCCGACAGGCGCTTGGACCACGCACCCAGCGTTGCGACCGCCCGCCCGGCGGTCCACTCCAACCTGGACCGCCACGCCGAGCTTGAAGACAGGCGAGTCACGGCCTCACGCTAACCCTCCTCGCTGCGGTACCTTCAACCTCGCGCCTGCACCAACATGGCGCGACTACCGTGGCGATCGCTCAAGCGGGCATCCGGGGCCCTCAACCCGGCAAGAGTGGAGATTGCGCGTGCGTGACCGGTTGACATCAGGCAGGTTGCGCCACTGGCGGTCGTGGGCCGTGTGGATCGCCACGATGCTTGCGGTCCTGGCGTTCATCGTCTTCATCGCGCTGCAAGTGCCGGGCATGGGCTTGGACGAAGAGGCCCACATCACCCACGCCGAGAAGTTGCGGCAGGGCCACTTGGCGTCCCATGACGACAAGGTGAGCCCCGAGCTGTCGTCAGCCGTCCGCTGCGATCGGTATCGGGTCTTCGGCAGCGCCTTGAACCCCGGCTACCCCTCCGGATCGCGTTACGAGTGTCTTTCTCCCCAGAAGCTGGTCGAGTCCGACGGCCAGTTTGCTGCTCAGCAGGCCCAGCACACACCCGTCTACTACCTGCCGCTGGCGCTGGCCACCAAAGTGGTGGACAAGCTGACCGACCTCGACCCGCTGGTGGACACCTACCGCGTCGCCGGGTTGATGTTCACGGTGCTGTCCGCCGCGTCGCTGCTCTGGCTCGGCGCACGGCTGCGGGTTGCTCCGTCGATCGCAGCCGCCGCAACGCTCGTGATCGTCGGCACCTCCGGTTTTGTGAGCGCCCACTCGTTCGTCACCAACGACGCGCTGGCCATACCGGCGGGCGTGGCGCTGCTGCTCACCTCCCGGCGAGTACTCGACGGGCGATCGTCCGCCTGGCTGTTGATGTTTGTGTCCTTCGCCGTCGCCGTCACCAAGCCGACGTTTCTGCCCGGGCACCTGGCCTGCGTGCTCTATCTGTCGCAACGGCTCGAACCCGGCGATCTTCGCTTACGGGATGTGGCCGGTCGGCCCGACAACGACGCGCTGGTGGCCTACGGGCGAAACACGCTGAAACGCCTCGCTCCGATCGGAGCGGTGGGAGCGGGGCTGGTGACGGGCCTCGTCGCATTTCAGCTGTGGGTTGGGCGCGTCGTCCCCGGCACCAAGGAGCTTGCCGGCTTTTACACCAGCCGAGTCTTTCAGGCCGACTATCTCAAGAACGTCGCCAACACGCTGCAGAACCCGCTCGCCGACGAACGGCCGATCAGCTTCATGGACCCCAGCTATGGGCTGGTGGCGATGACCGCGCTCGAGGCCGCCGCCCTGTGGGGAACCGTGCTGGTGGCCTTTGGGTTGTTTCGTCGGGCGGGCCGCGAGCCGGCGCGTCTGGCGAGAAGTGCGCTCGGAGCCATCGTGCTCGGAGCCCTGGTGTTGTTCCTTCAAGGGGCACTGCGTGGCAACGCCCTGTCATCGACCAACACCAGGTATCTGCTGCCGGTCGTGCCGTTCATGTTTGGAGCGATCGCCATGACCAGCGATCGGGTGTGGGACCGTTACGCCACGCGAATTCCCAAGGTCACGCTCACCGTGGGGGTTGTCGTGATGCTCGCCGTGCAGGCGATTGCCGTCGACCACACCGCCGAGCCCCGGCTGAACAACGCCTGGACGAGGCGCCAGACCGGGGTGCTGGCCTCGTTCATCAACGACGAGGTGGCCGCTGCGAACACCGGAGACGCAGCGACGTCGTGCATCCACACCGGCGACACGGTGGCGGTCGTACCGTTCATGCCGGCCCTGTACGCCATGGCGCCGGGCATCGAGGAACCGGTCGACGCCGACGCCTACTGGAAGACGTCGCTACCCCGCGACCGACGCAAGGAGCCCTTCGCTGCGCTGACCGACTCCGACGTGGACGTGATCATCGTCAGCTCACCGCTGCTCGTTGGATACGAACGCACCGCTGGGGCCCGGGTGGCGGCTCAGTGGACACGCTGCGCACTGTGGCAGCCGATCGGGCTCGGAGTGGCCCACCCGCCGTTCGAGGTGTACGTCCGCCCGAACGAGAAATGACCCCTGGGCAGGGGACGATCAGGCCGCTCTGACGGCCTTGCGGGCCGCTTTGGCCTCGTCCTTGGTCAACAGCCGGAGCTTGGCGCGATCGATCTGGCCGATGTTGACGCCGTTGGTGAACAGCACGTTGAAGCGCACCCAGGTAAACCCGGTGACCATCATCACCTTGCCCAGCGTGCCCGCAGGGATACCGGGCAGATCCTCGATCAACTCGACGACGTCGTTCTTGACGATGTCGCGAGCCTCATCTGCCGGGGTGATGATTCTGGGTGCCACGGGTGCTCCGCTCGAACTCGGTGGGTGTCGGTGGCCTTGGGGCCACGCCAACTGTAGCCGTGAGGATGGTGGCCCTTCGAGATGACGGTTGCACATCACGAACGGGCAGCGGGTTTGGAGCTGGCCGTTGGGCGCTGGGATCCCCTCGGGCTAGAACGGCTGGAAGTGCTCGTGGTGCCGATCGTCCTGACCGACCTTCTCGAGCACGCAGAGGTTTTCGGCCCGAAGGCGGAACCCCGACCGGTCGCGCCCCAGCGAGCCGTTGCGCACTCGCTTGGCCACCTTGTACATCCGGCGCGGAAGTCCCAGCTCGCTCGACGAGTCGACATGCACCAGCCGGTAGTTGCGGTTCTGGCGGATGAACCCTGCCAGCTTGCGAAGGCTCGGCATCCACAGGTCGTGCAGCGCAACCGCACCCCCCACCCGCAGCATGCGGTCGACGTAGAAGAAGTCGATCAGCGCCGAGTCGAAGAGGTGTCGTCCGTCGATGAAGGCGAAGTCGAGCTTGGCCTTGGCACCGGCCAGCTTGGGCAGCCGGTACTCCGATACCTCGACGTAGGTCTCGACAACGTCGTCGAGCCCGGCCCGTTCGACGTTGAGCGTGCCGATCGAGTGGTAGCCGCTCACCTGTCGCGGATCGATGGCAATGTGGTGACCGCCGTCGACCCTGGCCACCGCATCGGCCAGCCACAGGGTGGATACGCCGTAGGCCATGCCGGTCTCCAGGCTCTGGGAATAGCCCCGCCCGACCATGAAATCGTGGATGGCCCGCCCCTCGCCCTCGAGGATGGACATCGGCCTGATCGGGTACTCGGTTCCTTCGGCGTCGGCGACCATCCCACTGCGGTGGATGGCCATCACTGCAGGCTCGGCGGTGCCGTCGCGCGGCGCCGGGCGCAGCTCCATCGACGTCGCTGCGGTCGAGCCGGGCCGGCGGAGTCGTTGCCCCGATCGGTCGGCGCTCATGACGTGCTCGGTTCGTGGGGCAGGCCCAGCACCCGCTCGCCCAGAATGTTGCGCTGAACCTCGCCGGTGCCGCCGCCGACGGTCAGCGCCCGGGCGAACAGGTAGCCGTAGTGCCACAGCGCCACCGGGCGGCCCAACGGTCCCCCGTCGGTCAGCATGCCCGCCGGGCCGGCCAGGTCCTTGGCCAGCTCCATCACCGCCTGGCCGTGTTCGTCGGCGAGCACCTTGCGCACCGACGCCTCCGGCCCGGGGCTCTTGCCGGCGACCACCGCCGAGATCGTGCGCATGCGGATCAGCCGCAGCACCTCGCCTTCGATCCAGGTCTGGGCCAGGCGCTGGCGCATCACCGGATCGGCGACGCCGCCGGCGGCCCGCACCTCGTCGTACAGCGCTTCGGTCTGGGGCCCTTGGCCCCACAGCACGCCGCCCGCTGACAGCGATACCCGCTCGTTGGCCAGCGTGATTTTGGCCAGCGACCACCCCTGGCCGACATCGCCCACCCGAGAGTCGTCCGGAAGACGAACGTCGTTGAGGAACACCTCGTTGAACGTGTGGGCACCGGTCATTTCGACGATCGGCCGGATCTCGATGCCGTCGGCATCCATCGGACACACGAAGTAGGTGATGCCGGCCTGTTTTGATGCGCCACCTTCACCGTGTTTTTCTGTTCCAGGTGGCGAGCCGGTGCGGGCGATGAGGATGCCCCAACGGGCGTGGTGGGCGAGGCTGGTCCACACCTTCTGGCCGTTGATCACCCACTCGTCGCCGTCACGCACGGCGGCGGTCGAGAGCGACGCCAGGTCCGATCCGGCGCCCGGTTCGGAGAACAGCTGGCACCACAGGTCTTCGCCCGACACCAGGCCGGGCAACCAGCGCTGCTGTTGTTCGTCGGTGCCCGCCTCGATCAGCGTCGGTCCGGCCCAGCCCAGCCCGATCGGGTTGGAAGGCCGCTTCACGCCGGCGGCCCGGAACTCCTCGTCGATGATCAGCTGGTGGATTGGATCGGCGCCCAGCCCCCACGGCTCGGGCCAGTGGGGCACCATCAGCCCGGCTCGACCCAACTCGGCGCCCGTCGGCTTGGGATGATCGGCCAGAAAACCTCGTACCGCCCGGCGTCGAGCGTCGTCCACCCCGGGGAGCGCAAAGTCCATGGGCGAACCGTAGCGTCGCCCGCCGCCCGACCTCGTCGGAGAGGCTGCAGTTTCGGCCGCTGACGCGGTCGAAGCTCGGACCTATGCTGGCGCGCTCAGACGTCGAGAGCTGTTGGGGGACAACGATGCCAGGATGGAACTTCGCCGAGCTGTGGGAACGCATTGCGGCACAGCGGCCCGATGCCGACGCTCAGGTCCAGGGCGAGCGGCGCATCACCTGGGCCGAGTTCGATCGCCGGGCGAATGGGCTGGCTCGGTACTTCCTCGACCGGGGGTTTCGCCACCAGGACAAGGTGGCGATGTACCTCCACAACTGCCCCGAGTACCTCGAGACGTCGTTCGCTTGCTACAAGGCCGGTCTCGTCCCGGTGAACACCAACTATCGCTACATCACCGACGAACTCGCCTACCTGTGGGACAACGCCGACGCGGTGGCGGTCGTGTTTCACGGCACCTTCGCCGACCGGGTCGATGCGGTGCGCGGCCGGGTGCCCACCGTGACCACCTGGCTGTGGGTCGACGACGGTTCAGGCCCGTGTCCGGATTGGGCGGTGCCCTACGAGGAGGCGGCCGCCACTCCCACCGCCACATCCAACGCGAGCGGTCACACCGTGGCCGAGTGGGGACGCAGCGGCGACGACATCTTGATGATCTACACCGGCGGCACCACCGGCATGCCCAAGGGCACGATGTGGCGCCAGGACGACCTGATCCGGGCCCTGTGTTCCACCGGCAACCCCATCCTCGGCGAGGAGTGCGAGACCGCCGGCTACGACGCCGCCCTCGAGGGGATCGGGGCCAACGCCGCCCCCGGGCTGCTCGCCTGCCCGCTGATGCACGGCACCGGCTGGTTCACCGCCAACATGTCCCGGCCCAGCGGCGGGTCGGTCGTATCGCTGCCCAGCCGCCACTTCGACGTCGAGGAACTGCTCGACGTCATCGAGGCCGAGAAGGTGGGCGCGCTGACCATCGTCGGCGACGCGTTCGCCAAGCCGATGGTGGCCGCGCTCGATGCCGAGCCCGACCGTTGGGACATCAGCTCGGTCGTGCTGATCACCTCGTCGGGCGTCATGTGGTCCGAGTCGGCCAAGTTGGGCCTGCTCGCCCACCACCCCGGCATGTTGTTGGTCGACAGCTTCAGCTCGTCGGAGGCGATCGGGCTGGGCCAGTCGGTGTCCGCCGGCGAGTCGGCCGCCGGCACCGCCTCGTTTGCGTTGGGCCCCAACGCCCGGGTGGTCACCGAGGACGGACGCGACGTCGAGCCGGGCTCGGGCGACATCGGACGGGTGGCGGTCGGCGGTCACGTGCCGCTCGGCTACTACAAGGACGAGGCCAAGTCCGCTGCCACGTTCATCATGATCGACGGTCGGCGCTACAGCTGTCCCGGCGACTGGGCCACCGTCGAGGCCGACGGCACGATCCCCCTGTTGGGGCGTGGCTCGGTATGCATCAACACCGCCGGCGAGAAGGTGTTCCCCGAGGAGGTCGAGGAGGCGTTGAAGACCCACCCGAGCGTGTACGACGCCGTCGTCGTCGGCGTCCCCGACGACCGCTTCGGCGAGACGATCGCCGCGGTGGTGCAGCCGGTCGAGGGCGCCGAGATCTCAGCCGACGACCTGGTGGCCCACACCAAGGAGCACCTGGCCGGCTACAAGGCCCCCCGGGCGGTGTTGTCGGTCGACACGATCGGCCGCGCCCCCAACGCCAAGGTGGACTACAAGCGATGGAAGGCCTACGCCGCCGACCAGGCGAGCTCCTCGACCACATGATCGACCCCCACCACCCGGGCGACCGGTGGAACGGAGTACCAACGTGACCGAAGCAACCCACGAGCGCAGGTCGGAGACGTCCGCACCGGCAATCGATCCGGTGGTGCTGGCGGTCGACCTGGGCACCGGCGGACCCAAGATCGCGCTGGTATCCCTCGGCGGCCGGATCGTCGGGTCGGTCTACCGCCGGGTCGAGCCCAAGGTGGCAGCCGATGGCACTGCCACCCAGAACCCCGACGCCTGGTGGACGGCGGTCACCGACGGCGCCGCCGAGCTGACCCGTGCCCACCCCGAAGCTGCGGCGGCCACGGTGGCGGTGGCGGTCACCGGTCAGTGGGGTTCCACCGTGCCGGTCGACGCCTCGGGCAATGCCGTCGGCGACTGCATGCTGTGGATGGACACCCGCGGCGCGGACCTGGCGGCCAAGCAGGTGGGCGGGCGCGTCCCGGTCGAGGGCTTCGGTGCCACCAAGGTGACCTCCTGGATCCGTCGGTCGGGCGGCGCGCCGAGCACCGAGGGCAACGACCCGCTGGGCCACCGGCTCTACATCGAGGCCCACCAGAAGGACCTGTACGAGCGCACCTCTGCGTTCGTCGAGCCGTTGGACTACCTCAACGCCCGCTTCACCGGGCGGGTGGCCGCCTCCCGACCGTCGATGGCCCTGTCGTGGCTGACCGACAACCGCGGTGACGAGCGGGGATACGACAACCGGCTGGTCAAGCTGGCCGGCACCCCCCTGTCCAAGCTGCCGCCGATGGTACCGATGGGCTCGATCGTCGGCTCCGTGCTGCCCGAGGTGACCGAGGCGATGGGGCTGCCCAAGGACCTGCCGGTGTTGACGGCGATCCCCGACCTGCACGCGGTCACGCTCGGCTCCGGAGCGGTGGGCAACTACGAGGGCCACGTATCGATCTCGACGTCGGCCTGGATCGGCTGTCATGCCCCCACGAAGAAGACGTCGCTGTTCAAGATGATGGCCACCGTGCCCGCCGCGCTGCCCGGTCGCTACGTGCTGGCCAACAACCACGACACCGCCGGGGTGTGCTTGGAGTGGATCAAGGGCGTGCTCATCGACGCCGACGACGGCCTGACCAGCCCGACCGTCGAATCGTTCACCGAGTTGGTCGAGGCGGCGGCGACGGCCCAGCCCGGAAGCGGTGGCGTGCTGTTTGCCCCGTGGCTCAACGGCGAACGCTCGCCGGTGGCCAACGCCAACCTGCGCGGCGGCTTTCACGGGCTGTCACTGGCCACCACTCGCTGCGACCTGGTGCGCTCGGTGCTCGAAGGCGTCGCCCACAATGCACGCTGGCTGCTCGAGGCATCCGAGGCGTTCCTCGGGGAATCCTTCGGCGAGCTGCGGGGCGTGGGCGGCGGTGCCGTGTCCGACCTTTGGTGTCAGATCCATGCCGACGTGATGAACCGGCCGATCCACCGCATCGACCAGCCGCTGATGGCCACCGTGCGGGGCGCAGCCCTCTTCGCCGGTCTGTCGCTCGGGCTGATCGGCGAGGACGACATCGCGTCGTCGGTCCCCGTCGAGCGGGTCTTCCGGCCCGACCCGGCGACCCGACGGGTCTACGACGGCATGTACGCCGAGTTCGTCCGGCTGCACAAGATCGAGGCGAAGATGTACTCGCGGCTGGCCAAGCTGCGGTGACCGTCGAGTCGGGAGTGGGGGTGGATGTGTCGGCGGGGGTGGGCGCCCACCCGGGCCCAACGATCGCGCTGCTCGGGCGCACCTATCCGGTGTTGCTCCCCCGGCGGGGCGACCCGCGCCTGATGGTCGCAGCGGTCATCATCAGCGTCCAGGTCCTCGGCCAGACCGCGCTCGGCTTCAACCTGTCGATCGCCCAGATCCTCATCACGCTGGGCGTTGCCGGCGGGCTCGACCTGGTGCTGACCGCCTGGGAACACGGGGTCATCGGCTGGCCTGCCTCCGCCCTGCTGACCGGCAACGGCGTGGCGCTGATCATGCGGGTGCCGGGCACCGAGCACGGCGACTGGTGGAGCACCAGGGGCTGGCCGATCTTTGCCGCCACCGCAGCGGTGGCGGTGTTGTCCAAGTACGTCACCCGGGTGGGCGGGCGGCCGCTGCTCAACCCGTCCAACGCCGCGCTGGTCGTGGCGTTCCTCATCTTCGGCTCTGCGCTGGCCGACCCGCAGGATCTGTGGTGGGGTCCGTGGTCGGTGGGCCTGGCACTCACCTACGCGGTGATCGTGGTGGGCGGTCTGACGATGACCAGGCGCCTGAGCCTGCACCGCATCGTGTGGCCCTTCCTGCTGACCTATGGGGCTGCGACGGCCGTGGTGGCGATCACCGGTCACTCGATGACCGCTCGCTGGCACGTCGGCCCGGTGACCGGGTTGAGCTGGTGGTGGGTGGTCGTCGCCTCGCCCGAGCTGTTGATCTTCCTGTTCTTCATGATCACCGACCCACCCACAGCCGCCAAGGGTCGGGTGGGCGGGGCGGTGTACGGGGTGGCGGTTGCCCTCACCGCAGCCGCGTTGATGGCGGCCCAGGGCACCGAGTTCGCCACCAAGGTGGCACTGCTCGGCGCCCTCACGCTGGTCTGTGCCTTCCGCCCGCTGATCGAGCGGTTGGCGCCCAAGCCCGGCGACGACGACGACAGCCTTCGGAGTGCGGCGAGTCGCATCGGCCGGCGGCTGAGCCCGGCCCGCCCCCGACCGGCGTTCGTCGGCTTGGCCGCCGTGGCGCTGGTGGCCGGCTCAGCGCTGTTGATTGGCGCCGGCAGCGGCCAACGCTCGACGACGATGAGGGTCGACGTCGAGCGCCCCGACGTTGCTGCGCTGGTCGCCGACCTGCCCGAGGTGTCGTTGGACCCCGCCGTCGCCGGGCTGATCCCCGGGTTCGACCAGGCCGAGGCCGAAGCGGCGGTCGCCGACCTGGCGGCCGACCTGACGATCGAGGCCGAGTCGATCGAGGCGGGCGACAGCTCGGTCCTCTCCTCCGCCCTGACCGGGCCTCGCCTGGAGGCGGCGGAGGAAACCGGGGTCGCCCCCGGCCCGGGCCAACGGGTGACGTTCGACGCCGCCGAGGTCGCCATCGTGCGCACCAGCGACAGCCCTCAGGCGCTTCCCAGCTTGGCGGTGGTGGCCGACGGTACCGCCGATGGCGCCGAGTTCTCCTCGGTGTTCATCATCACCAAGCCGGCGGAGGACTACCTGCTGGTCGACGTGCTCGACCCCGCCACGCTTCCCGACGGCTGAAGGCCGACGCCCCCCGGGTGACTTCGAAGCGCGTCGTGCCTGCTCGGTACAGTGGTGCCCGGGGCACCCGCATTTCACTGGCTCAACCCCACGGGCGCACCCGTCAATCACGTCCTCGAACACCCACCCTCAACAAGCACACAGGGAGCAACACATGGCTGATCTCGGTTTCGACAACAAGGTGGCAATCATCACCGGCGCCGGCGGCGGCCTGGGCCGGCAGCACGCCCTCGAGCTGGCCCGACGCGGCGCCCGCATCGTCGTCAACGACCTGGGCGGATCCCTCGATGGCCACGGCCACGCCGACGGGCCCGCCGACCAGGTGGTCGCCGAGATCGAAGCGCTGGGCGGCGAGGCGATCGCCAACACCGACTCGGTCGCCACCCCCGAGGGCGGCGAGGCCATCGTCGCCGCTGCGGTCGATGCCTTCGGCACCGTCGACATCGTCATCAACAACGCCGGCATCCTGCGTGACAAGACGTTCCACAACATGACCCCCGAGCTGATCGACGCCGTGATCGACGTGCACCTGCGCGGCGCCTTCTACACGACGCTGCCCGCCTACAAGATCATGCGGGAGAAGAACTACGGCCGCATCGTCAACACGTCCTCCAACTCGGGCCTGCTCGGAAACTTCGGTCAGAGCAACTACGGCGCCGCCAAGATGGGCCTGGTCGGCTTCACCAGGGTGCTGGCCAACGAGGGCGCCAAGCGCAACATCAAGGTGAACGCCATCGCCCCCGTCGCCAAGACCCGCATGACCGAAGAACTGTTCGGCGCCGCCGGCGACCTGATGGCCCCCGAGGCGATCTCGCCGACGGTCGCCTACCTGGCCCACGAGGACGTGCCGGTGTCCGGCGAGGTGTTCTCGGTTGCCGGCGGGTACGTCGCCCGCTACTTCATCGGGCTGACCGAGGGTTGGTTCTCCCCCGGCCACACCGTCGAGGACGTGCGCGACAACTTCGACGCCATCCGCGACGACTCCAACTACGACATTTTCGCCGACCCCTCCGGCGAGCTGGGCAAGTTGCTGGCCTTGTTCAGCCCGTCCGAGGACTGACACGGCGATGCGCTGCGCTACCCGAGCCCACGATGCGGTGCGATGAAGGCTGAACCGACGACCAACGGCTGAGTTGCGGCCGCCGTCACACTGAGCCTTGTTCTTCGGCCCCGGGCCACATTAGGTTGCCCCGGATCCGTCGGCACACAGCCGACGACCGGGGGGACGGGCCATGTCGAACACGATGCAACGCAGGCGTTGGCGCCGACGCTCGAAGACGGCGACGTGGACGCTGGCAGCGTTTGCGGTGGTCGCCGCTGCTGCCTGTGCCCCGATGGTGCCGCCGACCGACGGGGTCGACCTGAGCGTCGCGGTCTCGGACAATGTGGGAGCGACGATCGGTTCCACCGTCACCTACGACGCGACGGTGTCGAGTGTCGGCACCGCAGCGACCACGGGTCCGGTCGCCGCCACCGTCGTGGTCCCGCCCGGCCAGACGGTGTCCGCAGCGGCCGGGACCGGGTGGGTCTGCACCAACGATGATGCCCAGGCCACGTGTCGCATTGCCGATGCCGACGTGCAGCCGGGTCAGGCGCTCCCAAAGATCAGCGTCACGGCAGAGGTGGGGGGCCCTACCCTCGTCGCCCAGGTGTACGCCGCGATCAGTTCCGAAGGGGACGTGAACCCGGCCAACGACGAGGCGGTCGGCAAGGTCATCGTCACTCCACCTATCGAGGGTGACCAGCTCTTCGTGCAGGTTGCCGGTGCGCTGTCACTGCGCAACGGCGGCACCGTCAGCTCGGGCGACGTGTCCATCACAGCGGATCCGGCCGGCAGTCTCGGCGGTGCGGACAGACTCCAGATCGATGCATCGGTCGGGAGCACCCACGTGCTCGCCGACCTGCAGCGGACCAACCTCACCCTCTTCACCGGCACGATCACCGTGACCGACCCCGCACTTCAGGGCGGAGTTCCGCTGACGGTGGACTGGCGCGGACCCGTGTTCAGCTACGGTCTCGCCCCCTGGCGCAGCCTGGGAAGCGAGCTGCTCGGCCTGAGGATCCCATCACTGGACGTCTCGGGCGTGACGGGTGCGCTCGCCAACGGTCTCACCTACACGCTCAACTTCTCTGCCGCCGACTACGCACCCGACGCCCCGGCAGCAGGACAGCCACCGCTCAGTTACTTCGCCAACAACCCCTCCGACCTCGCTCCGACGCTGAACCCGCCGTCACGGGTGGTCACCGGTGCCGAGGTCACCCTGCCACTCGAGATCACCCCTCGAGGTGGATCCACCGTCGGTCCTGTTGCTGCAACCGTGGATCTCCCAGCGGGACTCGAGTACGTGCGTGCCGGCAACGGTTCGACCTGCACGTCGGTTCCGGCGGTACAGCGCCGGGTGCGCTGCACGCTCAATAGCAGTATCGCTGAACCACTTCGGCCGAACCTCCTCGCCGGTCTTGCCGGAGTCGTGCTCCCCGTTCCGACCCAGAGCATCGATCTGCGGGTTCGGGCGACGACGCCTGGGGTCCCCCTCACGGTCTCGGCAGTTCTCGGCTCCGCCAACTCGGTGACCCGATCTGCCAGCACCACCTTCAACGCCAGTCCACCGGGACCTGAGGTCGGGCTCACCATGAACGGTGCCGAACTCACGCCCAACCTGTTCTTCCGGGAAGGAACCGGAATCTCGGCGAACCAGTACAACTTTGCGATCGACAACGTCGGAACGGCGACGTCGGCGTCGCCGACCGTCACGGTCTCGCTGCCAGAGGGCATCACCTACCGCGGGTTTACCAATCCAAGCACACAGCTCGGCAACAACCGTTTCTCCTGCAGCGCGGCCGGACAAGAGGTGACCTGTACCCGATCAAACGGTGTCAACGTCACCTCGCTGACCAGCCCGGCACCCGGCTTCGCCGTCCAGGTGGACGTGGCTGCCCCGACGAGCCCGACCGTGACGGCGACCGCAGCGCTTACCAATAGCAACGATGTCAATCCGGGCAGGCCGGACAAGTCGGCCACCGCCACGACCCGGGTCGCCGCCACCGGTGCGCCCACCTTCGACGTCGCGCTGTCCAACGGAGCGTTCCAGGCGACCGCGCGGCCGGTGCTCGAGGGTGGTTACACGTTCGATACCACGCCGGGCGGCCGGATCGACAGAGTCAGCGGCTGTGGCACCTCGATGAATTATGTGCCGCCGGTCCTGGCCCTGCCGATTGTGGGTCCCACGCTCGTGCCGGCCATCTTCGCCGACAACACGCTCTGCGTGGACGTCAACCGAGAGGCGGGAACGAACAACTTCGCCGGCACCGTGCGCCCGGACTTCGTCACCGCCCCGGTCTTCCTCCCACCGCCGGTTCCCCAGGAGCTCCCACTCCCGCCGATCATCGGCCCACGCGAGGTCTCGGTCAACGCAAACCAAAACGTGACGCTGACCGGCCTGCTCGATAACCGCGTCGCCGGCAGTGCGGACGGTTCGAGTCTGGAGTTGGTACTCAACGGTGGAACCGATTTCACCACCACCTGGTCGCTGACCGCTCCGCCCGACGCCACCTGCATCGACATCAACTCCTGCCCGTGATCCCTCCACCGTTCGGTTGAGGGTGTGACGTTCAGCCGTCGTCCGCTCGGGGATCGCCATCAGGTGCGGTGCTGACCAGGGGCCCGAAAGCGCTGCGGCGCCCTGGTCAGCCGGCCCGATACCAGTCGACGTCGATCATCGGGGCCAGGGCCTGATTGCCCAGGATCACATCCGCGGCCTTTTCGGCGAGCATCATCACCGGCGCATAGATGTTGCCGTTGGTCACGTACGGCATCGACGACGCGTCGACCACCCGGAGGCCCTCGGTGCCGCGCACGCGCAGCGTGTCCGGGTCGAGCACGGAGGCGTCGTCGGTGCCGATGCGGGCGGTGCACGACGGGTGCAGCGCCGTCTCGGCGTCCTTGGCCACCCAGTCGAGGATCTGCTCGTCGGTCACCACGTCGGGCCCGGGCGACAGCTCGCCGCCGTCGAAGGGCGCGAACGCGTCCTGCCCGAGGATGTTGCGGGTCACCCGGATCGCCTCGACCCACTCCCGACGGTCCTGCTCGGTCGACAGGTAGTTGAACCGGATCGCCGGGTGCGTGCGCGGGTCGGTCGAGGTGATCCTTACCGTGCCACGGGCGTTTGAGTACATCGGCCCGACGTGTACCTGATAGCCGTGGCCGCTGGTCGGGGTGGTGCCGTCGTAGCGGACCGCCAGCGGCAGGAAGTGGTACATCAGGTTGGGGTAGGCGACGTCGTCGTTGCTGCGGACGAACCCTCCGGCCTCAAACTGGTTGGACGTGGCCGGGCCCTTGCGGAACAGCCATTGGAGGCCAATCCAGGGGCGGCGCCACGTGGCCAGGTGCGGCTGCATCGACACCGGCTGGGTGGAGCTGTGCTGGATGTACACCTCGAGGTGGTCCTGGAGGTTGGCACCGACGCCGGGCACGTCGGCCACCACGTCGATGCCCAGGCGGTTCAGGTGATCGGCCTCGCCCACGCCGGACAGCTGCAGAAGCTGGGGCGAGTTGAAGGCGCCGCCGCACAGGATCACCTCGTTGGCCTTCGCCCGATGCGCCCGACGGCCGTGAGTGAAGCTGACGCCGGTGGCCCGGGTGCCGTTCCACTCGATGCCGGTGCTCAACGCCCGGGTGAGCACGGTGAGGTTGGGGCGATCGAGCACCGGGTGCAGGTAGGCGCGGGCCGCCGACAGACGCCGGCCGCGGTGCACGTTGCGGTCGAACTCCGAGAAGCCCTCCTGCTGGTAGCCATTGACGTCGCTGGTGCGCGGGTAGCCCGCCTGGGCGGTCGCCTCGAGGAACGCCTGGCACAGCGGGTTGTCGGCATCGCCCCGCTCGAGGATCAGCGGCCCGTCGTCGCCCCGGTACTCGTCGCCGCCCGCCAGCGTCGTCTCCATGCGCTTGAAGTACGGCAGGCAGTGGGCGTAGTCCCACGATTCCATGCCGGGGTCGGCCGCCCATCGCTCGTAGTCCATCGGGTTGCCCCGCTGAAAGATCATGCCGTTGATCGACGACGATCCCCCCAGCACCTTGCCGCGGGCGTGGTACACCCGGCGCCCGCCCATGTGGGGCTCGGGCTCGGTCTCGTAGCGCCAGTCGTAGAAGCGGCTGCCGATCGGAAACGAGAAGGCGGCGGGCATGTGGATGAACACGTCCCATTTGGAGTCGGGCCGACCGGCCTCCAGCACCAGCACCTTGGTAGCCGGATCGGCCGACAGCCGGTTGGCCAGCGCCGAGCCGGCCGAGCCGCCTCCGACGATCACGTAGTCCCAGTTGGTCGTTTCGACGTCAGCCATGTTCATGCCCTTCACTTCTGCCTCTTCGGTGGAAAATTCGGCCGTTCACACCGTTCGGCCCGACCAGCGCCAGGCCGGCCGCTGCACTAGTACGGCGCCTCGACGTCGCCGGTCTCGACGTACACCGCTTTGCGCTGGGTGTAGTGCTCGAAGGCGGCCATCGAGTTCTCCCGGCCGACGCCCGATTGCTTCACGCCGCCGAAGGGCATCTCGATCGGGGTCAGGTTGTAGTTGTTGATCCACACGGTCCCGGCCTGCAGCGCAGCCGCCATGCGATGACCCCGGGACAGGTCCCGCGTAAACACGCCGGCGGCCAGCCCGTAGGGCGTGGCGTTGGCCCGGGCCAGCACCTCGTCCTCGGTGTCGAAGCTGAGCACCCCCATCACCGGGCCGAAGATCTCCTCGGTGATGATCGACATGTCGTCGGAGCATCCGGTGAACACGGTCGGCTCGACGAAGTAGCCCTCACCCAGCGCCCCGTCGGTCACCCGGTGGCCGCCGACGGCGACGGTGGCTCCGGCGTCGCGCCCGGCGTCGAGGTAGCCGGTCACTTTGGTCAGGTGATCGGCGCCGATCAGCGCGCCAACGTCGGTCGCCGGGTCCATCGGATCGCCGACGACCATCCTGGCGGTGCGCTCGACCAGCTTGGCGACGAACTCGTCGTGAATCCCGGCCTGGACAAACACCCGGGTGCCGTTGGAGCACACCTCGCCCTGGGTGTAAAAGTTGCCCATCAACGCCCCGGACACGGCGTTGTCGACGTCGGCGTCGTCGAAGACGATCAACGGGGATTTGCCGCCGAGCTCCAGGGTGACCGCCTTGAGCGTGTCGGCCGCGGCGGCCATCACCGCCTTGCCGGTGCCCACCTCGCCGGTGATGCTCACCTTGGCCACATCCGGATGCGCCACCAGCGCTACCCCGGTGCGGGCGTCGCCCTGCACCACGTTGAACACGCCCGGCGGCACGCCCGCCTCGGTATAGATCTCGGCCAGCTCCAGCGCGGTCAGCGGCGTCAGCTCGGCGGGCTTGAACACCATCGTGTTGCCGGCGGCCAGCGCCGGGGCCGATTTCCAACAGGCGATCTGGATCGGGTAGTTCCAGGCGCCGATCCCGGCACACACGCCCAGCGGCTCTCGGCGCACGTAGACGAAGCTGTCGCCCAGCGTCACGTGTTCGCCGGTCAGCGTGGCCGCCGCCCCGGCGAAGTACTCGACCGCCTCGGCCCCCGAGATCACATCCACGGTCGACGCCTCGGCGATCGGCTTGCCGGTGTCGGCCACCTCGATGCGGGCCAGCTCGTCGTTGCGCTCGCGCAACAGGGCGGCCGCACGGTTGAGGATGCGACCGCGCTCGGCGCCGGTCAGGGCCGCCCAAGCCGGAAACGCCGCCTCGGCGGAGGCGACCGCCGCATCGACGTCAGCGTCGCTGGCCTGGTGCACCTGCGCCAGCACCTCACCGGTGGCGGGGTTGATGGTGGGAAACCGCTCGTCCGAGGTGGCCGGGGTCCGACGCCCATCGATGTAGAGCTGGGCCGCCGGATGCGTCGACGCGTCGGATGTGAAAGTTGTCGGGGGCTGACCGGGGGCATCGCTCATCGGGCCGACCCTACCGCCACAGGGTACGGGACCCCGGAGGTCCAATCCCCTGGGGCGGCCGCCATCGACGGGCGTCACTCGCCGTGAGCATGTGCGTAGTCTGGGTCCTCGCCATTGATGACCGGGGGGCCAGCTCAGTGTCGGGTTCGGGTGAGCAGCGCGCCGCGCACCAGCTGGTCGGCCGCGAGGTCGAGCTGGCCGCACTGCAGCGAGCGCTCCACGCGGCGACGAACGGCCAAGCGCAGCTCGTGGTCGTCGAGGGCCACGCCGGGATCGGCAAGTCGGCACTGCTGCGCGAGTTTGCCCGGTCGGTCGAAGACCAGGTCACCTTGCTGCGCGCCAGCGGCGACGAGGCCGAACAACACCTGGATTTCGGTGTGATCGAACAACTCCACGCCGACGGCGTGGCCACGGACCTGCCGGTGCTGACCGCGTTCGGGCGCAGTGGACCTCGGCCCGACCCGCTCGACATCGGCGCCGACCTGGTGCGGGTCTCCACCGAGGCGTCAGCGATTCGACCGACCGTCGCCCTCATCGACGATGCCCAGTGGGCCGACCAGGCCTCGATCCAGGCGCTGACGTACGCGTTGCGTCGCTTCCGAAACCAGCGGCTGGTGGTCGTGATCGCCGGGCGGCCTGATGTCTCGGCGCTCGCCCCGCTCACCAGGCTGTGCCAGGACGAGCGGGGCAGGTGCCTGCCCCTCCGAGGTCTGGCGGCCCCACAGCTCGATGCGCTGCTTCGCACTGCTCGCGGCATCTCCATCGGCGAGCGAGCCGCCCAACGTCTCTTCGACCACACCCGGGGCAACCCACTCGAGGCGCTGACCCTGGCCGACGAGCTCGACACTGCCACGATCTCCACCGGGATCGATCCGCTTCCCGCACCCAGGTCGTATGCAACCCTCGCGTTGTCTCGCCTCTCGGGGTGCCGTCCCGAGACCGAGCGCCTCGTGGCCGCCGTCGCGGTGATCGGCGTCCCGGTCGACGTCGGGCCGCTCCTCGACCTGCTCGGCCTGGCCGACCTGGTGGAGCTCGACGAGGCCGTCACGGGGGGTCACCTCACCATCAAGGATCGGGCTCGGCGTCAGGTGGTCGAGGTGGCCCATCCGCTCCTTCGCGCTGCGGTCGTCGCCGACCTGGCACCCGGGGTTCGTTGCGAGCTGCACAACCTGGCCGCCAGGATCACCGACGACCCCGCACGGGCCATGCTGCACCGGATCCGGGGAACGATCCTCCGCGACAGCGAACTCGGCGCTGAAGCGGTGGCGTTGGCTCGTGAACTGCTCGGCACCGGCTGGGATTTGATCGCTGTCGAGCTGTTGTCCGAGGCGGCGCGGATCCTCCCGGAGGGCCCGGCCCGAGCCGAGGCCTTGCTGCTGGCCGCCAACCGGCTGTTCACCACCGGAGAACTCGGGACTGCCCGCCGTCTGCTCTCCGCCGTCCACAGCGACGGCGGGGCGCTCGAGCTGCTGGTGCGTGGTCACGACCTTCTCTATGCCGGCGAGCCCCGCGAGGCGCACGCATCGCTGGTGGCAGCGTGGGAGCAGGCAACCGACCCCTACGTCGCCGTACAGGTCGCCGGCCTGCTGGCCACCCTGTCGTCGAACGCGGGCAGCGGAGCGGACGCCATCGGATGGGCGGAAGCTGCCTTGGAGCGGGCCCATGCCAACGCGACGATGTCGGGTGGGCCGCAGGCGGGTGGGAGGTCGGGGGGTTTCGAGTTGGGCAACGTCTTCGTCATGTTGGCCACCGGGTGGGCCTTCGAGGGGGATCTGCCCAAGGGATTGGCCGAGATCGATCGAAGGCTGGCCCGGCCGGGCGGTGGCTCCGGCTGCGACAATGCGCTGCTGGCCAGGGGACTGTTGTTGTTGTGGTCGGGACGCTTCGATGAGGCGGAAGCCACGTTCGGCTCCATCCTCGAAACGGGTGAGGCGCGTGGCCCCCTCCTCACCAGGGTGAGCGCCGCCTATTCGCGGGCGGACTGCCGCTATCGGCAGGGGGCGTGGGACGCTGCGCTCGGCGAGGCCGAGCAACTGGTGGCGCTGATGGAGGCCGGGGACCACGACCTGGCGTTGCCGATGGCCCACGGGATCGCGGCATTCGTCCATGCCGGACGTGGTGCGGACACCGAGGCGAAGCGTCACCTGGTCGATGGACATGCGGCGCAGGCCCGCAGCGGCAACGTCAGCGGGCTGCTGTGGTTGTTGGTGGGCGATGCCCGCATCGGGTCGGCCGCCGGCGATCACCATCGCGTCGTCGACCGGTTGGAACCGCTGACCAACATGTTGGACGGGTCGCGCCTCGGGGAGGGCGTCCAGCCGTGGCGCGCCGATCTGGTCGAGGCCCTCGTCGGTCTGGGGCACCTCGAGGAGGCCGCTGCGGCGATGGCCGAACTCGACAGACGGATCGTGCACGGCGGCGAACACGCCCGGATCGGCGCCGCGCGAGCTCGCGGCCTGCTCGCAGCAGCGCTCGGCGACGACAAGGCGGCCGAGGCGGCGTTTGCCACCGGGCTCAACCCCGCGCCGCAGAGTGTGACGCCGCCGGACGGTCCGGGTCGCAACAGCCCGCAGCATGATGCGGGTCACACCGACGACGGCGGAACGTTTCTCCGGGCCCGGCTTCAGCTGGCCGCTGGGTCGTTGGCCCGCCGCCAAGGTCAACGACGACGGGCCGCCGACCTGCTCGGGGCTGCGCTCGGACGATTCGACTCGCTCGGGGCCGAGCCCTACCTCCGCCATGCCCGCTCCGAGTTGGACGCCTGCGGCCTCGCTCCCCGGTCGCGCGCCGAGACCGGACCGGCGCCGCTGTCCCCGGCCGAGCGTCAGGTCGCCGAGTTGGTGGCCGAAGGGTTGACCAATCGGGAGGTTGCGGGCCGGCTCCACGTCAGCGTCAAGACGGTCGAGACCCACGTGGCCCGGTGCTTCACCAAGCTCGACGTGCGCAACCGAACGGCGCTGGCGCTGCGCTGGACCGAGCGCTCCGCCGTCCACTGATTCAGGGTCGAAATCAGGGTTTGCCCCGATGCGAACGGGGCCGGCCGCTTCGTACGGTGCCTCGATGCGCTTGGTCATCGACTTCGACACGTCGCACGACCGGTGGTCGGGAGCAATCCTGCCCGAGCCAGGTCCTGACGCTTCGGCCCTCCCGACCCCGACCCCGTTCAGCGGGCGTCTGGATCTGCTGCGGCTGCTGGAGTCGTTGGTGGACAACGCAGTTTCCAACCCAACGTCACCAGCAGAGGATCAGACATGAACCAGCACAACACACCACGCAACCTGCGGTTGCTCTCGGTCGTGGCGCTCAGCGGCGCCCTGATGGTGAGCGGCTGCACCGACGACAGCGAGGAGGCGAACAAGAACGACACCTCCACCGCCTCCGGCGCCACAGCCGAGGATGCGGGCGTCACCGGCGCTTGCGACGCCTACACCGACATCACACTGGCCATGGCTGAGGCGCCCGACGGCGATCCAACGGCCTGGTTCACAGACACGATCGCGCCGATGGCCGACGACCTCGACGCCGCCGACAAGCCCGCCGACATCGAGGGCGATCTCGACACGATGATCGGTACCGTGCGCCAGGTCGCCCAGACCGGCGACCCGTCGGCCTTCGAGGAGCCCAAGTTCGGCGAAGCCCAAACCAAGGTTGACCGCTACATGTTCGACAACTGCGAGTTCGACCAGAAGTTGGAGGTGTCGGGCAAGGACTACTCCTTCGAGGGCCTGTCCGACGAGCTGCCCCCCGGACGGACGGCGATCATGTTCACCAACGACGGCATGGAGGCACACGAGATCGTCGTCGCCTCCAAGAAGGACGGGGTCACCGAGAGCTTCGGCGAGCTGCTCGAAATGCCCGAGGAGGAGGCGATGGCCAAGATCAACATGTTGGGTGGGGCGATGGCCCCCCACGAGGGTGATCAGGCCATCATGATCGCCGACTTCGAACCCGGCGACTACGCGGCGCTGTGCTTCATCCCGACCGGCAGCACGATGGCCAACAGCGACGAGCCGGACGGCGACGGGCCGCCGCACTTCACCCAGGGCATGAAGACCGAGTTCACCGTGAAGTGACTCTCGAAGGTGGTCGACGCGCCTCAGCCACACGAAGTTGTTGATCCGACGTGAACCTCGGTCGGCTGTCCCTTACACTGTTCAAGAGCGAGATCGTGGCGGGATCCATGATGCGACGACGGGACCGGTTTCCAAAAGGGCCGGTCCCGTCGTCGCGTCCGGTGACCCACCGGGCGCAGATCGACGGGCCCAACCCGTCCGCCGGGCCACCGTTACGCTGCGGGGCATGACCCATCAGCCACTTTCCCATGAGGTCAACCCACGCGACGTGTTGGCGCTGGATGGGCTTCTCAACGACGACGAGGTGTTGTTGCGCGACACCGTGCGACGCTTCGTCGGCGACCAGATCCTGCCCGACGTCGCCGACTGGTACGAACGAGGCACCTTCCCCAAGGAGATGGCCACCGAGTTCGGCAAGCTGGGCCTGCTCGGCATGCACCTCGAGGGCTACGGCTGCGCCGGCACCAGCGCCACCGCCTACGGCCTGGCCTGCCTGGAGCTGGAGGCGGGCGACTCGGGCGCCCGCAGCTTCGTGTCGGTGCAGGGCAGCCTGGCGATGTTCCCGATCTGGGCCTTCGGTTCGGAGGAACAGAAGCAGCGGTGGCTGCCGGCGATGGCCGCCGGCGAGGCGATCGGCTGCTTCGGGCTGACCGAGCCAGACTCCGGTTCGGACCCCAGCTCGATGCGCACGTTCGCCCGCCAGGAGCCCGGCGGCGGCTGGATCCTGAACGGCGCAAAGATGTGGATCACCAACGGCTCGGTGGCCGACGTCGCCGTCGTGTGGGCGGGCACCGACGACGGCGTGCGGGGCTTTGTCGTCCCCACCGATACGCCGGGCTTCTCCGCCCCGGAGATCCACAAAAAGCTGTCGCTGCGGGCGTCGATCACGTCCGAGTTGGTCATGGACAACGTGCGCCTCCCGGCCGACGCCGTGCTCCCCGGCGTCCGGGGCATGAAGGGGCCGCTGTCGTGTCTCAACGAGGCCCGCTTCGGCATCCTCTTCGGCGCCTGCGGCGCCGCCCGGGCCTGCTACGAGGCGGCGCTCGACTACGCGAACGAGCGGGTGCAATTCGACAAGCCGATCTCGTCGTTTCAGCTGACGCAGCGCAAGCTGGTCGAGATGATGGTGGCGGTGCAGCGCGGCACGCTGGTGGCCATTCACCTTGGCCGCCTGAAGGACGCCGGCACGTTGGCGACACCGCACGTCAGCTTCGGCAAGATGGACAACGTGGCCATGGCACGGGAAGTGGCCGGCACCGCCCGAAGCGTTCTCGGCGCCAACGGCATCACGTTGGAGTACCCGGTGATGCGCCACATGAACAACCTCGAGTCGGTGTACACCTACGAGGGCACCAACGAGATCCACACGCTGATCCTCGGTCAGGCGATCACCGGCCAGGCGGCCTTCTCGTGACCGCACCCACCACCGCCGGACCTCCCCAGCCCGGCCACCCGACGCCTGGTCACCCAACCGCGAGCATCACCTCGGCCGACGGCCTCGAGCTGGCGCTGTGGCACCTCGGCGGCGACGGACCGCCACTGCTGTTGGCCCACGCAACCGGTTTCGCCGGCGGGATCTGGCAGCCGGTGGCCGCCCACCTGACCGACCGGGCCTCGTGCTGGGCGGTCGACTTCCGTGGCCACGGCCACTCCCCCGCCAAGCCGGACGACATGGTGTGGACCCGGGTTGCCGAGGACGCCATCGCCGCCGCCGAGTACATCGTCGAGGCCACCGGCGTACCGCTCGGCGCAGCCGGCCACTCGATGGGCGGGGCCGCCGTGTTGGCCGCAACCGCCCGACGGCCGGAGCTCTTCACGTCGATTTGGGCGTACGAGCCGATCATCTTCCCGCCGATCGAGGAGTTTGGCCTGCCAGAAGGGACCGACCTCCCCGACCCCGAGGACAACCCGCTGGCGGTCGGCGCTCTGCGCCGCCGATCGACCTTCGACGACCGGGTGACCGCCCGCACCAACTTCTCCACCAAGGCGCCGCTCAACGTGTTCTCCGCCGCCGCGATGGAGGCGTACCTCACCTGGGGGTTCGGCCCGGCCGATGCCGGCTCGGAGGCGCCCGATGGGGCGATCTCGCTGCGCTGTGCACCCGAGGTGGAGTCCCGCACCTACGTCGAAGGATCAAGGCACTCGTTCTGGAACGAGGTGCCCTCAATCGACCGCCCGGTCACCGTGGCGCTGGGGCGGGTCGAGGCCTTCACCCCGTCCGGCTTCGCCGGCCACATCGCCGACCACATCCCCGGCGCCGTGCTCGAACCGCACCCCGACCTGGGTCACTTCGGCCCCATGCAGGTACCCGACGCCATCGCCGCCGTCATCGCCGCCGCCACGTTGCCGAGTTGATGGCCACGCCGCAGAGATCGGCGACCAACCGGCGGGTGCGGTCGGCCCGCGACGCGGGTCGACCTGCGAGCGGATTGCTCGCAGGTCGACCCGCTTCGTCGGGGAAAGCTGTGGTTGTTACGCCGTGAACTGGTCCGGGAACTGGGCGATCACCCCGGCGCTGAGCATGTCGGCCATCTCCAGCATGTGTGCCTCGGCAACGCCGTAGTTGGCGATGGCCTGGGCGTAGTCCCCCTGGAGCATGTTGGTGGCATAGACCAGTGTCTGATCGATGTGCATGGTCATCATCGCCTCCATGTCCGCCTTGTCCCAGTTGGCCGGGTTGGCGTCGGCCAGGAAGTCGCCGATCGCTGTGGCGTTGGCGTACTCAGCCGTCACGGCCTGGTTCAGGGCGTCCGAGTCACCGGCCTTGGCGGCGCTCAACACGGCCACGGCTCCCGTGATGTGCTCCTGGAGCAGGGTTGTGAGCTGGTCGGCAGCGGCATCACCGTAGAAGGGCCTCACGGCGTCGGCGATGTCCACCTGGTTTTGCAGGAGCCGGTCGGCGGTGGCCGGGAACCCGGGTGAGTCGACGGCAAAGGCGGCCACGGCGGCGTACGTCCACTCCATGTGCTGCATCCACAGGGTCTGCATGCCCTGGTACAGGGCGTTCTCCGAAGCGTTCCGGGTTCCGGGCGGCAGGGGTGCGGGGTCGGTTGTGGTCACGGTGGTCGAAGTTGGATCGGTCGGCGTCGGGGCGCTGCCCTGGCCGGTTTGGCAACCGACGAGCAGGCTCGCCGAGAAGACGGCGGCGGCGCCGAGGGCGACGAGCCGACGTGGCGTTTGGCGATGTGAGTCGTGCTGGCGGTTGGAGCGATGGATGTTCATGAGTGGAGGTCCTTTTTTCTCGTTGGGCGCCGGAACGAGTTCCGGTCGCAGACCAGTCGCTGCCCACTGCCAATGTGCGGTTCGAACATCGGGTGGGTTCGGTTGGTCACAACAAGTAGGTGTGCCGCCCCGACAGGTTCTTACCGCGCTGCGCCGACTTTTTTGCGGGGCCGCACCACACCCCCGCAGCCACCCATTCGCCATTGCGAGTCGATGGCCGTTCAGTGATACTGGTGGGACGGACCCAACTTGGAGCAAGGACCGAGTGCCTGTGCCTGAACGCATTGCCAGCCAACTCCTCGACTCGCCTGCACCAACCGTGCCAGTGCCCGACGGTTCCAATCAGGTGTGGCCCGAGTTGTTGCTCGCCACCGGACCCGCCTACGACGAGGCAGTACGGAGGCTCCACGAGTTGATGACCAAGGCGGCCCATCACCAGGTGGCCTACATGTCGCCGGACCTCCCGGTCATCGGAGGCGTCCGGGTGGACGAGATCGTCAAGCAGGCGGCGGACGAGGCGACCGTCGCGGCCCTCGGCAAGCTCGCTTCTTTCGAGGGGCGGAGCCGGTTCACGACGTGGGCCTACAAGTTCGGCATCCTGTATGCCTCCAACGAAGTGCGTCGCAACATGTGGCGCCATCGCGAGGTCAACCTCGACAACCTGCCCGAGTTTGCCGGTGCATTCACCTCCCCCGAACAACACGTCGAGCACCTCGAGTTCGCCCGAGCCGTGGAGACCGCCATCGAGACGGTTCTCACCCCGCACCAACGCAAAGTGGCCGTCGCCCTGCTGGTCGAGGGGGTCCCTATCGACGTCCTTGCCGAACGGATGGGCACCAACCGAAATGCTCTCTACAAAACCGTCTTCGAAGCCCGGGCCCGTCTTCGGGCCCACCTCACCGCAGCGGGCTACTTCGGCGGGCCGATCGCAGCGCAGGTGAACTCATGACCTACAGACCTCTCCCCCACCTCAGTGACGAACAGGCCCAGCGCTTCGTGGTGGACGCCCGGCCGTGGATGTCATGCGACGACTGTTTTGAGCACCTCGATGAGTACCTCGACTGCTCCCCGACAACCGACTTCGACTGGATGCCGGCCATGACGGCGCACCTGACCGGCTGCCAGGTCTGTCGAGAAGAGGTGGAATCAATGCGCCTTCTGCTCGCCCAGGACAACTGACGTTCGGCTCGTCGGCGGCAGTTTGCCAGATTTTTCGATCGGCAGACCTAGTTCAGGTCAGGGCCGGACGGAGAACTACTCGGCATCGTCGTCATACTCCATGGCAAGGGCGGGGTTGCCGCCCGGGTCCTCGAACGCGATGAGGGTTCCCACCTTCGAGATCGTGAACTTCTCCATCAAGATTCTGCCTCCGGCCGCCAGCACCCGTTCGCGGACCGCCTCCACGTCGTCGACGCCGAAGGTGCACTCAAACCCGCGGGTCGGTTCATCGTCGAGAAGCTGACGGCGCTGCTGAATCGCCCCAATTGGGGCCGAGCCGGAAGCGTCCAGGATCTGCACGAATCCTGGGGGCCCATAGTCCTGGAACTGCCAGCCGAAGACCGCTCTGTAGAACGCCTGGGTGGCATCGACATCATCGGCGTTGATCGCGAAGTGGGTCAGTTTCGGGTTCATGCGCGCAATCGTCGCGCAACGACCCGCTTGCCGACTTCCTACACTTCGACCAATGATGTCGGATTCTCGCCACATACCACCTCGGGTGCGCAGCTACTCGATCACCCATCCACCCGGACGCGTCGCGCTTCCGACGCAACCCGGTTGGGACTATCTCGTCTTTGCCCACCTCGGGCTCTTCACCGCCATCACCGAGGCCCAAGCCTGGACCATCCCGACCCACACGGCCCTGTGTGTCCCCGATGGGACCCATGTGCGGATCGAGACAGCACGGCGAACTGCAATCAGGTGCCTCTACGTCGACGAACGACTCGATGCTCTTGGCGAGGATGTGCGGGTCGTCAACCTGACCACGCTGACGCGCGAACTCCTTGGTCATGCCATTTCGATGGCTCCCATGAACCTTGAAGTCCCAGCGGACCGCGCAACGATCACTCTGCTGGCCGATCGGCTGGCGAGCACCGTTAACGCGCCGCTTCACCTACCGCTCCCAGTCGACGCGGTAGCCCGTGCCGTCGCATCATCGATCATGGCAGACCCGGCGGTGGGTCTGGACGATTTGCTTCGAGCTGTCGGTGCCAGTCGGAGAACGATCGAGAGGCGCTTCAAGTCAGAGACACGCATGAGCCTTGGCCAGTGGCGTCGACGGGCCCGCGTACTCGCTGCCGTGGCTCTGCTCTCCCAAGGCGACAGCGTGACGCGAGTCGCCGTCACCGTCGGCTATTCCTCCCCCAGTTCCTTCGTCGCAGCGTTTCGATCCGAGCTTGGCTCAGCACCCCGACAATTCATGCAGACCTAGACATCGCCGAGCGGTGACGGGGGTCGCCAACTGCTTCACGACTCCAGCCAGGTTGCCTGGGAGGGGGTGGGTCTCAGTCGGCCGGGAGCGGGGGTGACCGATCCCCAACCTCCTGATCCGTAGTCAGGTCCGCCTCCGACTTCGATTCGACGCTCGTCCGGAATGAAGCCCTGCCACCACGGCGCCAATGAGGCGTCACTCTCCCTCGGGCCTTGCGCGCCCGCTTAGCTGCTCTGACGTCTTGGGAGATCGTGCGCCACATGTGATCCGGTCCGAGGATCTCGTGAACGCCCGAAGCCTCAAGCACATTCCGGGGCCCGTGGATGACCCTGACGAGATGGACGTCGATCCCGTGTCGATTCAGGTGCCTGATCAACTCCGCCAGTGCGTCGGCACTGGTGGTGTCGAGCTGGTTGGTGGGTTTCAGTCAGTGCTCGCGACGGTGCCGATCCGTCGGCGAATCCCGCAGGTCGGTCTCGCTGGTCGAGTCTCGTTCGGCTAGGTCAGGACCGGTTCGAGGTCCGACTGGCGCTGTCGATCTGCTCGCGAATCGCCCAGTGGGCTGCCAGGGGGATTGCCAGGACCGAGGCAATCGTCATCGTAAGGGAAGGTCGCGAACGGCGAGCCGAGTCGGGCTCAACGAGACGATGGCGCCCCGATCGAGGTCGGGGCGATCTGGTCGAGGTTGGCGACCAACAACTGAACGTGCTCCTCGACTACCAGTTCCGCGACGTGACGGAGGTGAACGACCGAGGGACTCGTCGTCCGCCGCATCGCGAGCAACGCGCCGAAGTCGCTGTCGGCGGTCACCACGACCAGACCTTGCTCTGCAGCCCGGTCGAAGATCTCATCGTCGGTCGCTGTCACACGACCCAGGTCAGCCACGTGGACTGCATCGAAGCCGGCAGCGCTCAGAGAATCGGCGATCCTCGGTGACAGGTTGGCGTCGAGCAGCAGCCTCATGCCGGCCGAGCGACCCGCACCTCGCGCTCGCTCACCGCAGCGGCTGCGTACTTGAGCGCAGCGAGCACGTCATCGCGCTCCAAGTAGGGGTAGTCGGCCAAGACGTCGTCGATCGTCCTGCCTGCAGCGAGCTGACCAAGCACCATGCTCGCCGTGACCCGCGTATCGCGGATGGTCGGCAATCCACCCATACGGGCTGGGTCCACGACGATGCGCTCGAAGGCCATGATCCGAGTCTACGACGAGACTCCGGGCGGCAGCTGAGAGTCCGGGTACGTACTGCGCAACGGAGAGCAGCACCGTATCGCCGAGTACATCACAGTCCGGCCTCACCATCCGGCATCCAACGGCAGACCGCAAACCCCCAACCTCCTGATCCATAGTCAGACGCGCCAAGCAGGAGCCAAGATGCTCGCAGGAACGAAGCGCACTCGGCTGAGATTTCGAAAACCAGCCAGCAGCCCCGGGCGCGCAGGAGACTTACATTCACGTTTCGAGCATGTTACCGTCTTGGTTATGGAACGGGATCGGCTCGAGGAAGCACTTGCAACACTTGGTGAACTATTGGCTGAGCGCGATCAGGCTGTAGGTGTGCTGGTTGTTGGGGGCAGCAGCTTGCTGTTGCTCGGCTTCATTGAGCGGCCCACCGCCGACGTTGACGTGGTCGGCCTGGTTGCGCCGGCTGGCTACCGCCAAGCGACCCGGCTTCCAGAGTTTCTTTCCGAAGCAGCGACTGAGGTCGGTGCAGCCCTCGGCCTAGGAAGCCAGTGGCTGAATACGGGTCCAGCCGGTCTACTGGACTTCGGATTGCCAAGAGGCCTCGAGGAGCGCGTCACCATTCGCGAATTCGGCGCGCTGCAAGTACACCTGCCAGCTCGGGAGGATCTGATCTGCTTCAAGTTGTACGCGCTGGTGGACCAAGGTCAGCGCAGCAAACACATGACCGATCTTTTGGCACTAAATCCGACCTCCGACGAGTTGATCGAGGCTGCGCGCTGGACTCGGACCCACGATCCGTCAGTGGGGTTCCTCGGGGAGTTGCGGGGTGCTCTGGCGCATCTGGGAGTGGAGGTCAGCAATGTCGATCTCTAGTTCAGAACGTCTCGACCCACCGGCCGACTTCGCCTCGCTGGCAGCGGCGCTCGCCTGGGGTGCGTGGGTTGAACTTGGCGTGTCTGGGTGGGCGGCGTCCCATCGAGAGTGGGCGATCGACCCCGAGCCGCTCGTCGTCTTCACCGCCGGCATGACCACCCAGGATTCACGCCTCGTCGATGAAGCAACCGACTGGTGCATACGCAACTGGCGTCACCTCTCCAAGACTCGGCTCAGAAACCTGGTGCGGGACGAACCGCAACAGGTCCGAGACGAGTTCGGTGTCTTCGCCGCAACGGTCGGCGACCACGCCGGGATCGTTTGGCCAGACTCAACCAAGCCCCGCCGCTACTCGCCGACGGGGCGGTCGACCGAGCCCCAGCTCGACCGAAGCTCGATGGTGTGGCTCCGCCTTCGCGCCACATTCGGTCTTGGGGCAAGGGCTGAGATTTTGCGCTACTTCCTCACGCGAGGGCCCGCGCCGGCCAGCGCAGCAATGATTGCGAGCTTCGCGAACTACACGAAACGTAACGTCGCAGCGGAATGCGAAGCGCTCGCTCAGGCGGGCTTATTGCGGGTGAGCGTGGTCGGGAACCGACACGACTACTCGCTGGTCAAGCGGAGTGAGGTCGAGGCGCTCTTGGGCGGTATTCCCGACGTCCTCCCGAATTGGACGGCGATATTCCACGTGGCTCGGGTGCTCTCGGAACTGGAAAGCCAAGCCGCAGGTTCGACCGATCGCACCCTGGCCGTGAAGACTCGTAAAGCCCTCGACGAGATAGGACCTGACCTCGACCAACTCGAGGTCGGACGGCCGCCGTCGACCGTGACTGGCAGCGCCCTCTGGCCTGCTGCCCAAGCCGTCGGAACCGCGACATTGCGACGTTGGTCGACCGGCCAGGATTCAGTGTCCTCGGCAGGACTCGAACCCACAACCTCCTGATCCGTAGTCAGATGCAGGTTGGGCCAGACAAATCCAGCCGCTAGAAATGTCGGGTCTGAGCCCTCCACCGTTCCATGCAGTCCGCTGCTAGCCGTCGAATCCAGTCCGGTTCGTTTGGCATGCGTTTGACATCAGCCGAAGGCCACACTCGCGAGCATCCACACGTACCGACGCGAAGAAGGAAACCAGCGGCCTAGTCTTTCAGCTCCGACAGCTCCGACAGCTCCGACAGCTCCGACAGCTCCGACAGCTCCGATGTGGCGGGAACGCAGCAACGACCTAGCAGTCCAGAAGCTCAGAACCCCCAACCGGCAAAAAGGGACTACTCAAAGTGACCGAACGCAAATACACGATGGCCGTCCTAGGCCGAACACTCGAACACCTGGGCGTACAGATGTACAAGCAGCGTCCGGCTGCACTAGCTGAGCTCGTGGCAAATGCTTGGGATGCTGATGCTACACGTGTCTGGATCGAGGTTCCGGAAGGCCCCGTGGCAACAACGTCCCAGATCACTATCACCGACAACGGGTCAGGAATGACTCCAGATGAGGTGGCAGATCTTTACCTTGTGATTGGGCGCAATCGACGAGAAATCGAAACAACTGGACCAACCGATGAAGATCCTGCTTCCGGTCATCTGACCCCCTCCCCGGTTACCCAAGACGTCGAGACCCTTCAGCCATTGACGAACCCAGCAGTACTCACATCCGCCAAACGGAAGGTCATGGGGCGAAAAGGGATAGGAAAGTTGGCGGGCTTCGGAATCGCGAAGGTGGTCGTACTAGAAACCTGGTCGGAGACCGAACTAACGACTATCACTCTCGACGTAGGCAGCCTCACTCTAAGTGCAGGCGACCTCAAGCACATTGAAATACCTGGCAGGGTCACGCCGACGCCTTCAGACGTTCCGTGCCCGACGGGTACGAGGTTGATTTTAAAGAGCCTCAAACACCAAACGGAAATCGACGCAGACGCCTTGAATCGCCCTGGGTTTCTTGGAGGCTCCTGACCTTGGAAACGAGGATGAGCCCATGCCCACGAGAGAGCCATCGAAGAAGGCGACAGCACGCCGGTATAGCCCTGAGGAAAAGGAGCGGGCGGTCCGCCTGGTCCGAACGCTGCGCGAGGAGCTGGGTGAGGACCGCGGGTGCGCGAAGCGGATCGCTGACCAGTTGGGCTACGGGGTCGAGTCGGTCCGGGCGTGGGTCCGCCAGGCCGACATCGACGACGGCCATGTCGGAGGGTTGACCACCGACGAATCGGAGCGACTCAAGGCCCTTGAACAGGAGAACCGTGAACTGCGCCGGGCCAACTCGATTCTGAGGTCCGCGTCGGCTTTCTTCGCGGCGGAGCTCGACCGCCCACAGCGTTGATCGTCGAGTTCATCGACGCCAACAGGGCCGACCACGGGGTCGAGCCGATCTGCGATGTTCTGCAGTTCGCCCCGTCGACCTACTACGCCTTCAAGACCCGGCCGCCATCAGCACGGGCGCTCTCGGACGCGTTGATGAAAGTTGTTCTGTTGCGGTTGTTCGTGGACAACCTGAGCGTCTACGGCGCCCGCAAGCTGTGGATGGCAGCCCATCGTGCCGGCCATGACATCGGCCGCGACCAGGTGGCCCGGCTGATGGGCGACCTGAACATTCAGGGTGTCAGAAGGCGACGTCACGTGCGCACAACCCGCCCGGTCGAGGGTGCGCCACGCGCCCCCGACCTGGTCGACCGTGACTTCACCGCGATCGCCCCCGATCGTTTGTGGGTGACCGACCTGACCCACGTGCAGACGTGGGCGGGAACGGCGTACGTCAGCTTCATCACCGACGTGTTCTCCCGGTTCATTGTGGGCTGGCGGGTCGCCGCGAACATGGCCACACCAATGGTGCTGGAAACCTTGGAGATGGCAAGGACACTGCGGGGTGGCCGTCGTTTCGTCGGGCTGGTCTGCCACTCCGATGCCGGGTCGCAATACACGTCGATCCGTTACACCGAACGCCTCGTCGAGCTGGGGGCGGCACCGTCGATCGGCACGGTCGCGGATTCCTACGACAACGCCCTCGCTGAAACAGTGAATGGTCTTTACAAGGCCGAGCTGATCTGGCGAAGAGGGCCATGGAAGACCGTCGAGGCGGTCGAGTTGGCGACGATGGAATGGGTGTCGTGGTTTAACAACCAGCGGCTTCACTCGGCGCTGGGCTATGTCCCGCCGGTCGAGTTCGAAGCAGCGTGGGCCGAGACCCAAACGGCAAGCGGGCTGGCCGTCGTGCAGTCGGTCGGCTGACCACCGAAAGTTGACCCGAACCCACCTCATCCACTTTGGTTGATGGGGTGGTTTCGCAGGTCACACCGTTGGATCAGCTTGGCAACGCCGTCGCCGGCTTACGCGAAGCAGAGGCTGCGCGTGACCGTGCGGTCGTCGCAGCGGTCACCGACGGGGCAACGTGGGCCGACATCGCCAACGTGCTCGGCGTGAGCACCTCAGCAGCCCACAAACGCTTCCGATGGGTGCGCGTCGACCCCGACACCGGTGTGGTGTGGCGAGAACCGCCGCTGCCCACCTGAACGCCGGCAACGCTCAACGCAGATGGCCGGTGAGCCCCGGTTTGCACGCGGACGCCGATCGGCAATGATGGTCCCCGAGCAGCAGTCCTGGCTGCTTTGAAAACCAAACCTTTGAGTCTCCACCAAACCCAGGGCGGTCCACCTTGCGCCAGTCGCTCGGTCGCCGGTTTAGCGACACCGTCCGGGGCCACATGAAGATCACCGTGAACGATGAGATGGTCCTTCGGCCGACGGTCGATTCGGACTTGCGATTTCCGGAAGATGGAAGCTTCGAAATTGCCGTTGTGGACGCCGATGCTGCGATTTTGTATCAGTACGAGTTCTCCAAAACCGTGCTGCCCCGTGAAATGCAGGGTTTCGTTGTCCTCGTCCATGGGAAGACGGCCCAGGCACCACCCTTCTTCTTTAACGTCGAAGGCACGGCTAGTGGGCAACATGGACTGAAGTATATATCCGGAACCATTGAGGCCGACTTCCTCGACGAGGGCACAGATTCGGAATCTGATGTCATCTCTACCGACCGTCAGGAGATCGACTGGTCCGCTCCAGCGACGCAGTCGCTAAGATTGTGGGGTGAATCCCTAACGCGAAAGGCATTGATTCAGTATCGAGATTTTCGGAAAGCCGAAGCGGGCGAGCGGCTCAAAGGAAACACGCGCGTTGCGGACGAGTTGAAGAAACTTGACGCCGCATCACGAAAACGAGCGGAAAAACTCATCGGCATCGTAGGCCTCACCAACGCCGACAATGAGCGTGAGGAAGAACTCGCCCTTGGCCTGATAGCCGCGTTCCAATACCAGCAGTTTTACGATGTAATCGATGAGATCGAAAATATCGACGCAGATTCATCCCCTACGGAGCTAGAGGCCCTTTTGTCGAGCCTAGCGAGCTGGGACGGCCTCGAAGCTCGCAGCCTGCTTGTCATAGTTAAGGGTCGAATACAAGTGATCGAGAAGTTTCACAGCATGATCGTCTCCCGAACGCCCGAGACAGCCCCAACTATAGGCGAAGACAATATGCACGACCTGGTCGCTAGGTTTCCTTGGATTCTTGACCCTGAATGGCAGGTCTATAAAGAGGAACAGACACTTCGGAAGGTAGTGGAAGAACTGAATGGTCAGATTGATGGCGGTGCTGACTGGCGGAAGCGGTTTGATTTCCTGGCCCTGGGAAGTGATGGAGGACAAATTTTGGTAGAAATCAAGCGGGGTGGCAAAGCGCTGACCCTGGACGAGATCTACAATATCGATCTCTATCACGACCGCCTAAGCGAGGCATTCAGCGAAATAGTTCCTACGCTTCTTGTTTGTGATGCAAGCCAGACTGAAGCTGTCCAGAGGAAACTCATCGAACGGGAAAACTGGTTGACAGCGACAAGCTGGTCTGAAATTTACGAACGATGCATGAGGCATTACGGACATTACCGGTCGCTGTTGGAGCACGACTATGAAGACGCGAGTTTTCACCATAAGGCACAGGAAGCTAAAAACGTGCGGGACGTATTCAACGCCGGCTCAGCCTATCGAGGTGAGAGTTTACGGCGGGAGGCAGGGATCGGAGCAAGCGACGTTCAATACGACATCTCAGAATGAGGGGCGAATTTGGATCCTCGCTGCCGACAACAAGCCTTTTTCGCGTGGGTCCGAGTTCGTTAGGTTTCGCTAAAGGTTCGCGCTGTGACGCCCTACTCTTTTGGGGTTGACCCAGGGAAATGTCTCCGCGGAGGTTTCTAGCGGGTAGTTTCGGCGGCTGTGCGATCTGCTTGCTCGAATTCCGTCGACAAGAACCACTCTCGGGGGAAACCACAGCTCAGCCGCAGCTAGGCAGTGAGAGCCAGAAGCCATGAATTAGGGACGGGAGTCAGTGATTCCCCCAAGACGAGAGACATCATACGGTGAGATGTTCCACCAACTCGTCTAAACCAAACAATCGATTTTGTCCTATCACCTCTTCAAGAAGATTGTTCTGTTCGGAATTTCCCACCTCGAGCACGGCATGGGCAAGTGCGGGTAGGCAGACGTGGTAGACGGCGTCGACCTCGCCGGTTCCGCGACAGATGGCGGCAAGCCGGCTTGGTAGGGGCTCGCTCGTCACGGTGACAATGTGGGGCTGTCTGCCACGCCGGTGCCGGATCATACTGACGCCCTCATGACGAATATTCTGCACTCGGTCCGAGCGAATAGAAAACTTGCAGGAGACCGCTGCATGGAGAACGGGCGGTAGGTCGCCTTCTCCGTGTTCGAAGCTGACCGTGACGTCAGGCGAGATCATGTAATCGAGGCCGAGTTCCACGCGGAGGGTGGGTTCGTTCTTCACGAGTGCGTCCAGTCGGGCCAGATGCGCGTACTGGCGGTAGGCACTGATACGTCCACCCCGGCTGACGTTCCATGGTCGGGAGTTGTCGGCCGCGGGGAGCGCGTCGGCGAGAAGTTCTGCGACGCCTCGTTCGAGAGCCGCCCCGGCCGGTTGGCCGCCACTCGCCTGGTGGTCAACATCGAGCAGTTCCAGGATTCGGCCCGCTATGGCAACCGACTGGGGGCTGGCACCGTCGGCGGTGTTTGGTTTCGCTCCTACGTACCCAAGGAGATCCAAGACGAAAGGTGCAACCACGAACGGAACTCTAGAGGTTTGCCTCGTCAGTGATCGTGACTGGCGAACGCGTGCTCGTATACGTAGTCGGCCAGCGCCTTCCCAAGGAGCGGTGGCACGGCGTTGCCGATCTGACGTGCAATCTCGATCTTTGTTCCCTCGAACAGGTAGGAGTCGGGAAAGCTTTGGAGGCGGGCCGCCTCTCGGTGGGAGATGACACGGTTCGCAGTGGGGTGGAGGTAGCGGCCTTTTTCGGGTTTGAAGAACTCGGTGCGGATGGTTGGCGACGGTTGGTCCCAGTGCATGCGCCCCATCACATCGGTCGTCCCCGTGGGCTTGTTCATCCAGCAGTTCGGTGTGATGTCGGGCCGATTCGCCATCAGGTCAAAGCGGTTCCCACCGGGCGGGATGGCCTTGTACCGCTCCAGGGATGTGGGTCGGGGCCGACGACCGAAGTGCAAGTGCTGATCATCGCCATCGATGTACGGGTCGATACCCCTGGTCCGGCTCGAGAGCTCACCGAAGGCGTCCTTGACGGTGACGTAGGGGCGACCGCTCTCGGAGTTTGGCCCGTGGGTCGGCTCGGGCGGCCAAGGGAGCTCGCCCTCGAAGTCCCGGACTGCAACGAGGATGCCCCTGCGTCTGCGTTGCGGGACCCCGTAGTCGGCGCTGTTGAGGACGCCCATAGCTGGCGTATAGCGCTTCAGTTCGGTGTCGTTCTCGAGCAGATCGAGGAGTTCGACGAACTGCGCCGACTTCTGAAACTCGGGCACGTTCTCGATAACGAACGCCTTGGGCCGGAGGGTTCTGACAGCGTCGAGGTAGTGCTTCCAGAGTCCGTTGAGTTCGGCGCGGGATTCGTCGTCCCGATCGCGACCGAGCGGGCTGAAGCCCTGGCATGGTGGACCACCGATGATCAGGTCGACCTCGTCCGGATACGCAGGACCGTCCTCGATGTCGCCGGCGTAAACCTCACACCCGAAGTTCCGCTCGAAGGTCTTGGCCGCGGCCCGCTCGTGTTCGACGGCGAACACAGGCGTGTAACCGAGGTCGGAGAGGTGGAACCCCAGAGAAAGCCCTCCCGCACCTGCGAAGAGGTCAAGTGTTCTGATGTCGGGTTGATCGGGGTCCTCTGAGCCGTCCACGCGCCGGCCCGCCAACTCTCTCCCGCTGAGCATCGTCATCTGCCAGTACCTCCCGGAACGTTGCATGGCTCTCCCCGCATCTGAGCGAACGTGTAAGGAACACGCGTTCGACAGTACGGGTGGGGTGTGACAACGAAAATGGGTATCGGCCTTGGCTTGAGGTTCGGTCCACCAGAGTAGATCCCGGAGGCCTGCCAGACCGACCTTTTCGCTGGAGCCAGGCGGATTGGCCCGCTCTCGCCCCTCAGCCGGTCTATGGGATGCGGCCGCGCACGGCCTGTTCGACCGCATCTGCGACCGCTTCGACGTCTTCGTGTTCCCAGAAACGAAGGACATCCCAGCCGTGGGCCCGCAATTGTTGGTTGGTGTCGAGGTCTCGTGCGATCGTGTTCTCGAGCTTGAGGGCCCAGAAGACGCTGTTGGTACTCGGGCGGGTCGCATGGATGGGACAGCTGTGCCAGTAACAACCGTCGACGAACACCGCGACGCGCTCCTGACGAAAGACCAGGTCAGCACGTCGGTTCAGTTCCGGCAGCGGCCGGGTGTCCACCCGGTACCGCATGCCCCGTGCCCACACCGCCCGGCGAACCGCCATCTCCGGCGAGGTGTCTCGACCCCGGTTCGACCGCATCGACCGCTGCACGCCTTCGGACGAGGCCCACGAGCCGGAACTCACGGCGCTGGATCCCTCAAGCGACCCAGAGGTTGAGACGACGCGTAGCCCCACGAATCCAACCGCACGCTTACCCGGACTTCTACCTGTGCTTCGACCATGCCTCGATCTCCGCTCTCAGCCAGAGCTTGCAGCGTCCTTGACCCATGTCGATGACAGGTCGGGGCATGTCTGGATAGCGGCGCTGGTAGAGCGACACGGTGTTGCTGTGAGACAGCCCGAGTATCGAAGCGATCGCGTTCGCATCGATCACATCGTCGGCGTCGATCATCCTGGACATGCTCGAAGCCTATAACCCTTGACAACCTCCCGCAGGGAGATTAGTCTAAGGATCTAAACAACAGGTGGTCCCGGCGCTGCGTCAACAGCCCGGGACCCGGCCAAGACCTACATGGAGGTCTCGACATGGCACAGATTATCCATCCCCTCGGTTTCCAGGACCTGGAAGACCGGCTGACCGTCACGGTCGAGGAGGCAGCATCGCTGCTGAGCCTCGGCCGCACCGCCGCCTATGAGGCGGCCCGTCGAGGAGAAATCCCGACACGGCGCCTCGGACGCCGCCTGATCGTTCCCGTCCCTGCACTCCTCGCCTGGCTTGGTGCCGGCGAGACCAAGTGAACGGCGGAACGACGTGAAAGGACACATCCACAAGCGAGTCCACTCCACCGCCGACGGCCGGACCACCACCACTTGGTATGTCGTCGTCGACGCCGGAAGGAAAGCCGACGGCAAACGCCGCCAAAAGTGGCACGGCGGGTTCCGTACCCGCAAGGAGGCCGAGGCCGCCCAGGCCAAGATCGTCAACGACATAAACCGGGGCACCTACGTCGAGCCCACCGCCATCACGTTGGCCGAATGGGTGTGCGATCCCTGGCTGATCGTGGTTAAGTCACGGCTGAAGGCAACCACGTGGGACAGCTACCGCCGCACCCTCGACCTTCACGTCCTGCCGGTGTTCGGTGCGATCAAGTTGTCGGATATCACCGCTGCTGCGTTGGATCGGCACTACGCCGACCTCCTCGACCACGGTCGCCTCAACGGGGACGGCGGTGCGCTGAGTGTAAGAAGCGTCCGCTATGTCCACGCGGTCGTCCGGAAGGTGCTGGCCGACGCCGTCGACGCAGGGCTGCTCGCCGTTAACCCGGCCAGCCGGGCGAAGCCACCCAAGGCACATCGGTCTGCCGCTCCCACGATGAGCTACTGGGACCCGGCAGAGCTGGGAGCGTTCCTCGACCATGTGAGCGGCAGCGAGTTGGAGATCGCCTGGCATCTGCTGGCGATGACCGGCATGCGCCGAGGCGAGGTGCTGGGACTTCGCTGGCGGGACGTCGACCTCGCGGCGTCTCGTCTGGCCGTGCGCCACACACTCGTGCTGGTGGGCAACGCGATCCGGGAAGAAACCCCGAAGTCCCACCAGGCCCGAGTCGTCGACCTCGACTCCGGAACGGTGCAGAAGCTGCTCGCTCATCAAGCTCGGCAGGAAGGCGACCGACAGGAAGCCGGAGGGCGATATCTCAACCGTGATTTTGTCGTGGCCGCAGATGACGGAAGCCCCATCCACCCTGATCGACTCTCGAAGCTGTTCCAGCAGGCCGTGAAGGAGTCGGGCGGACCGCGAATTCGTTTGCACGACCTGAGACATACGCACGCCACGATCGCCCTCCGGGCCGCCGTGCCGGTCAAGGTCATCAGCGAACGACTCGGCCACGAAAGCCCAGGCTTCACCCTGAGCCAATACGCCCACGTCATGCCAGGCATGCAAGCAGAAGCCGCAGAACTGGTTCGGGTGATGGTTTCGGCAGAAGGCCACGACCCTGTTCAAGCTGGTACCAGCTGAGCCATCAGGTCCCAACACTCACCGAGACCCAGAGCACGAGCTGGAGGGAACCGCCCAACGTCAGCAGGAACACAGCATCACGAACGAGTGTCAGTCTCGTTGCCACGGTGTTTTCGCCGGTCGCCGCCTGGCCGACATAACCCTTGGCAACAGCCCGAAGAATCGGGCGTTCAGACTGCGAAACAAGTGTTGGAAGAACTCGTCCGAACCTTGCCCGGACAGACAGGATGGCGGCACTGCCGAGCCCGGCGAGCAACGAACTAGCGCAACCGGTGACCCAGAGCACGATGAGCCCCAGTCGGGTGCTCAACGGGCTGAAGTCGACCAGACGTGTCAGCTGGGTGCCATACAAAGCGACGAGGGCAAACGCGAGCGGCATAAGGATCTGGGAGGTCGTTCGAACCTGGTCGAATCGAGCTGATTGATCGGCAAGCGTGAAATGGCACTCGTCGATAAGGAGCTTGAGTTCCTCGTCATCCCAATCCTCGAGATCACCGGCCCTTGCCATCTCCTTAGACATCGCAATGTGTTCCCGCACTGTCGACCCAGGCCTGAAGAGCGCGGTAACGTGACTGAGGTACACCTTTGCCTCAATAAATCGCTCAGGCGAGCTGACCGCACTCACCTCGCTCACCTCATTCGCTCCCCGTCGTCAACCAGAGGGCAAGCGCGGCGGTGACGGGGTCGCATACCTCCGGGGGAAGGAAGAGCCACTGCCCTGCGGGGTTTCCGTCAATAAACCACGCTTCCCCTTCGAGGTCGACGATCCAGTCCTGGCTCGTAAATCCGAGTCCTAACGCCCTGCTTAGATTGAGTGCCTTTCGTTCCACGGCTGGCTCCTGTACCGGGAGCCAAGACTCGTGGGCCCTTAGATCAAGCCTCCAGTCGACAGGAACACCCTCTGCATCCAGTGCGGCCGACCAAGCTTGGTCACCGACTGTTACGACTCGAAGGTGCCTCGTCGCCTCGACTAATCTCTGGATCAGAAACGGCGCCTCCACTAGCCCATACAAACGCTGATCGGACCGATCGATGACGTTGCTGTGGACGGCGAATGTATCGGACTCAGTCCGATATTCGCCCGTGCCAAGCGGCTTGACAACGAATTGATCGCCGAGGCTCGCCGAGATCGATTCGGGACTCGATACGACCTCGAACTGAGGGACCGGCACGTCTACGCAGGCTGCCGCTCGATACTGGATGAGCTTGTTTTCAGCTCGCATGAGGGTCCAGTAGTCCGTGAGCCAGTCGATGGGAGCGCTGGAGAGTGCCACCAAAAGCGCGAGCCGAGATGCGGCCTCGGCAGCTTTTTGGGAACCGATCGTAAGTCCGCTATGGGATTCAGGCGGGGCAAGGCGCCGCAACCAGCCGGCTCCGCCGATCTGACGTTCATTCATCCGCAGTTTGAGGCTCGGCCCTCGAAGCTCCCAGCTTGAAGTTCCCAAACTTTCAGCGTCGATGAGAACGGGACGGGTCCCAGATTCTTGGCAGACCTCAATGACTGCTTGGACGTGCAGGTCGGCCTCGGAGCCGACGATTAGTGACGAACCCGTCATATATCCGAGCCGCTGATCGACTGGAACTCCCCAACTCGATCAGGGTCGATCTCTTCCAAGGTTGCCGTTAGCACTGTGCCTGGGCTGGGCTTCGGATCAGCTTCCAGCATGTCGAGCATGAGCGCTGCGACATCGTTGTCCGCGGTTTCGACCTTTCGCGTGATCGTGGTGCCGGGAACGTCGCAGGGTTTCGCGTCCGTTAGTTCAAGAACCGCTGCCACGTGATCATTGTCTACTGTTTCGATGGTCTTGGTAATCGCTGTTCCAGGGCCCGTCTTGGCCTCTACACGAGTTCCGAGGGTTTCATACAGGCTGGCCATCGGGTTCCTTCGTTCTCGCTTGGGCGAGCGCAAGACTAGGCGATTGGCCACGTCGTTGCTGGCGCATCTTGTTCGTCGAGTGTGATCCGACGCGCTGGCCCGTCAGACGTTGGGACGCAATGGCAATGTCCGCGAAGATTGGAGCATCCGGCCAGATAGTCAAAATGATTGAGAGGTTGACATATGTTCTCGGCTCAAGCGCAAGCATCTACGGCGTCAGGGGGGCTTCGGCGTGGGACTTCTTGGTGATGATGCCCTAGCTGGCCATGAGCCAGATCGGCTCGGACGTACTGGCTTTGCTGATCGCTTTGTCGAACTCGTCAACAGTGTCGCGTCGCAGACTCCATCGGCTGTCCTTGGGTTGATCGGCCCCTGGGGGTCAGGCAAGACGTCGGTCTTGAATCTCGTGCGGTCTGGATTGGGGGACGACGAGACTTGGTCCGTAGTGGATTTCAACCCCTGGATGGTGTCGGACGTGGACGGACTCACCCGAGAGTTCTTGGCCACCGTCGAGGCCGCCTTGCCAGCCCAGAGTTCAACGCGCGCGAAGCTGTCGAACTACGCCAGCCGGATAGCCCCGTATACCTCGATCGCGAGCATCCTCGGTCTGGATCCGTCCAAGGCATTCGACGCGGCCGCTGAGCACCTTGCGGGGGACACGTCGCTTGAAGCCGAGCGTCGGAGCCTTGAGAAGTCTCTTGAGGAGACCGGGCAGCGGATCCTGGTCCTGATTGACGACGTCGACCGTCTGCAAGGGGACGAGCTGGCGACGCTCCTAAAACTTGTTCGGCTGGTCGGTCGGCTGCCCCGCGTCTTCTATGTGCTCGCGTACGACGAGACGACGCTTCTCGATGTTCTTGGATCGACCGACGTAGCCCGGGACAGTCCAGCTCGGGCTCTGGCGTACCTCGACAAGATCGTCCAGCTTCGCCTCGACTTGCCCCCGGTTCCGCAGGTCCTCCTGGATGGTTTGGTCGACGAGCTGCTGGAACACGTACTTGACGGGAACTGCCTGACGTTGGGCTGGCCAGACACCGATCGCCTTGGGATGGCCTACCAGGAGCACCTCCGTGAGCTTCTTACGGAGCCCCGACATGTCAAGCGGTTCTTTGCTCAAGTTGAGGCCCTCTACCCGCTCGTTGGAGAAGAAGTCGACTTTGTCGACTTTGTTCTCGTTACGTTCGTTCGAACCTTTTACCCGGAGGTGTACCGGCTCCTCCGAGCCAGCGCAGCGGAGCTCACCGGAACGGACTTTCTGACCGGAGACAAGTCGACGGTGGACGAGCGCATCGATCAGTGGCAGGAGCGCTTAACCTCCAAAGAGGTTGGCCTCACCGCTGGAAGCGCGAACAATGTTCTGGGAATACTTGCTCGTATGTTCCCTCGGCTCAGCCGCTTCGGTGGTGCGCTGCAGAAAGCCGCCGCTAAGAGCATCAGCTCCCCCGAGTATTTCGGCCGTTACCTGTATCTATCGATCCCTCCAGACGACGTCACGGACGCCGAGGTTCGAGCAGCGCTTGACCAGGTCAGCCGCGGATCGCCCGGTCAGTCCGCCGCCAGCCTTCTGGGCAAATTGGAGGTTGCAGGCGATGTCATCGTCGACAAGCTCTGCCGCTACTCGCCCACCAGTCGCTCGGATGCGCGCTCAGTATTACCATTCGCTGTCACAGTAATGGCGCAGGTTCCTGACCATGGGGTCTTCCGCAGAAATCAAGCCGGGGCGTCGATTTGGGTCAGCAGCTTGATGGAGGCGGCCGACCTGTCCGACCCGATCGTTCTCCTAAACGAGATGCTGCAAGTCGTTGATCTTCGGGAGATCACGCATTCCTTTCAGCGGGTTCAGAAGAACTTGGCTGGGTGCGGTAACCAGCTCTCGCCCGAGCAGGCTGCCTTCGCAGCGTTGCTCGCTGAGCGGACCAAGCAAGAACTCTGCAAACAGGCGACTCGTCCTCCAAGTGAGGCGGACGGATCGCTCGGGCTGATGCTCGACTGGTCTGAATTCACCAGCGACTCCGTGGTTCGGAGATGGGTTCGCGAACAGCTGAAGGAGGGCGACCCGTGGACAGCGAGCGAGTTTGTGGGATTGTTCCTGAACATCAACATCTCTGGAACTACTCGCTCGGCTGGAGATATGGAGCTCCAGCTTCTAGATCGCTTCGCTGGGATCGAGTTCCTCCTGGAGATGTTCTCGCCAGCCCGCGACGCTTCGATCATCTGGACTGAGCACGCGGCGCCCACCTGGGAAGAGCGGCTGCGGCGCGCACACGATGCACTCGCCCGCTACGTCGCGCAGCGCTCGACGACTCCGTCGGAAGACGATCTGCCTGGAGCGTGATCCCGCGAAGAGCAGCGTGCAGCAGTGGCACTCGGGTTTTGCTGGCTTGGACGCCGCCTGTCGTGGGCCCATCGATTGCGGCTTCTGCGGTTTGACACTCGTTTTACATCGGTAGGTCAGAGGAGGCCCGAGCTCGCCAACGCTCAGTGTGCTGGGAGGGACTCGAACCCCCAACCTCCTGATCCGTAGTCAGATGCTCACGGATTGGCGGGCGCCTCGGCTTCCTTCCTCGCCTTACGGGCGCGTTTCGCTGCTCTGACGCCTTGGGAGATCGTGCGCCACATGTGACCCGGTCCGAGGATCTCGTGGACGCCCGAAGCCTCGAGCACATTGCGGGTCCCGTGGATGACCCTGACGAGATGGACGTCGATCCCGTGTCGATGCAGGTGTCTGATCAACTCCGCCAGTGCGTCGGCACTGGTGGTGTCGAGCTGGTTGGTGGCCTCCAAGTTGATGATGACGGCATCGGTGCCGGGCTCGGACTCGATCTCCGTGGTGATCAGGTCAACAGCGGCGGCCGCGTTCACCCAGAACACCGGCTTGGTAAGCCGGAGCACAAGGATGCCGCTCACGGTGCGGTTCTTGGGATTGCGGTCGACCGACCCCCACGCCGCCTTCTCCTCGCGCACCTTGCCCAGCACATCGACTTCGATCCGGCTCGAGCGATAGATCAGGCCCAGGATCGATTGAGCGATTGCCGCCAGAAGCCCGTACAGGGTGCCCAGGGCCAGCACGCCGACGAGCGCCGCCATGGATCCCACAAAGTCGTTTCGGCGGATGCGTTTGTAGCGGCGGATCGAGTTGAGGTCCATGAGCGGCCACACCGCATGAACGACCACGGCCGCTAGGACCACCCGGGGCAAAGCGCCCAATGATGGGGCGAAGAACAACACCACGACGATGACGAAGCCCATGGTCGCCAGGCTGGTCAGCGGGCTGCGGCCTCCGCTGTTATCGGCCGCAGCGGTCTTCGACAGGCTCCCGCCCACACCGATCCCGCCGGATAATCCTGCGGCGACGTTGGCCGCCCCGGTGCCAATGAACTCGCGGTTGGCATCGATGTGATAGCCGTTCTGGGCAGCGAACAGTCTGGAAGCGCTCAAGGTTTCGGCCAGGCCCACCATCGCCAGGGCAGCGGCGCTGGTGAGCAGACCACCCATCTCGGCAGCGGACAAGTCGGGCACGGCAAGGCCGGGCAGGCCGCCTGGCACCTTGCCGATTTCCGCGATACCCGCGGCCGGGAAGTCGACGAACCGGGCGATCACCAGCCCACCGATGACCACCATCAGCCCCCAAGGCACCACCTTGTTGATGCGAGGTCCCAGGAACAGCACAGCGAGAGCCACCGCGCCGACCGCCGCATTTCGGAGTTGGATTTCGTCCAGGTGCCCGGCGATGCCACTGACCCTGTCAATGACGTTGCCAGAGCCGCGTGGCAACCCCAGCAACGTGGGGATCTCGCCCAGCACGACCAGGATCGACAAGCCGAACACGAAACCCGTCACGATCGGCTTGGAGAGAAAATCGGCCACCCAACCGAGCCGGAGCAGCCCCGCGACGATCAGGATGAGCCCCGAAACGACCGCCAACGCCGCGACCAGCGCCAGCGCCTCCTCGGGGGATTTTGCCCCGTGCGATGCGACGATCGACCCGGTCAGCACCGAGACGGTGGAGACCGGCCCCACGATTAGCTGCGGGGAGGATCCGACGAAGGCGTACACGCCCAACGCCAACGGCAGTGCGTAAAGACCGGCCTGGACCGGCGCGCCGGCAAGCGCGGCGTAACCGAGGGACTGCGGCACCATCAGAGCGGTCACGACGAGCGCCGCAATGAGGTCTCCGCGCAGCGTCGAGCGATTGAACCGTCGCCGTAAGGCCGCGACAACAGGAGCTGTGGCAGCGAGGCGTGGCCCGCCAGGTTCTCGCGTGGCTTCGGTCATCCCACAACGAACCTATCGGCGTCCGAGGCGGCTCGGACGCTCTTCGCTGTCACCACCCTCTCGTACCATGGACGCCATGGCCTTCGATCTGCCCACCACCCTCAGCCCGTCCAAGGTCGCCACCTTCACCGACTGTGCCTTGTCGTTTCGGTTTTCCGCCGTTGAGCGGCTGCCCGAGCCGCCGTCGATCCCGGCCGAGCGCGGCACCCTGGTGCACCGCGCCCTCGAGCTGCTGTTCGTGCTCCCCCCGGGGGAACGCACCCCCGACGCGGCAGCCGCCTGCCTCGACCAGGCGGCGCTCCAGGCCTGGGACGATCCCGACGTGCAGGCGTTGGGCCTCGACGACGCCGGCCGGGCCGAGTTCCAGGCCGAGGCGGCCGAGATGACGCAGCGACTGTTTCTGCTGGAGGATCCCAGCCAGGTGAACGCGGTCGGCCTCGAGCTGCGCATGGAAACCGAGCTGGCCGGTACCCGGCTGCGGGGCATTATCGACCGCCTGGAGCTGACCGCTGACGGCGAGCTGGTCGTCACCGACTACAAGACCGGGCGCCCACCGTCGGAGCGCTACGAGCAGTCCAAACTGGGCGGCGTGCACTTCTACTCGCTGCTGTGCGAACGGGTGCTGGGCCGTCGCCCCGCCCGGGTGCAACTGCTGTTTCTGGGCAAGAACCCCCAGGTGATCGTCGCCACGCCCAGCGACCAGTCCACCCGGGGGTTGGAGCGGCGCGTCGGAGCGATCTGGTCGGCGGTTGAACGGGCCTGCGAACACGAGGACTTCCGGCCCAAGCCGGGCCCGCTGTGCAACTGGTGTGCCTTCGCCAAATACTGCCCCACCCAGGGCGGCGATCCAGCGCAGGCCGTCGTCGAGCTGGGCGTGAAGCCGCCCCGAGTCGCCTGAGGCGGCACCTCCCGGAACCACGGCCCGGCCAGCCGTCTAGCTTGATGAGCTTCGCAGGCACCCAACGGGTATCGGGTGCCGAGCCGCCCGACCTTCCGGAGCCAACGTGAGCACCCTCCCAGCTGATCCCATTCCCGAGCCCGGCCAACCGGTTGGAGTTGCCCTCGAGCCCAAGTCCAAGGGGATCATCCCGGTTCCGGCCTGGATGGACCACCTCGATGGGATGATTGACTCGGGCTGGGACCGCCTCCGCGGCCATCACCCGGTCGACCGGGCGGTGTTCGGCCTGACCGAGTCGGCCAACCACAGCCTGGTGTGGGCGGTGCTCGGCGCTGCCCAATCGCTGCCCCGACCCGATCGTTGGAAACGGGTGGGGCGCTTTGCCGCCGCAATGGGCATAGAATCGGCCCTGGTGAACGGGCCGCTGAAAGCGCTGGTGCTCCGGCCTCGCCCGGTTCCCCGATTTCAGGAGTGGACGCTGCGCACCCCGCGAACCTCATCGTTTCCCAGCGGTCACTCCAGCGCCGCGTTCTGCGCTGCGGTGCTGTTGTCCGACGACAGCGACGTGCCCACACCCGTGTGGTTTGGCCTGGCCGGGGCGGTGGCGCTCAGCCGGGTGCACGTCGGCATCCATTGGATGGTCGACACGATTGGCGGCGGGTTGATCGGATACGCACTCGGCAAGGCGGCGCTGCGCATTGTCCCGCTCGACCCTGCAGGGCAACCACCCCGGACCGCCTGAGAACACTGCGGGACGCCCGAACGTTCCCCACCCCTGCGGCCGAACCAAACCGGACGCCCAGCAATCGCTCGACGGCATCACCTCGGCACCCCGGCTGTCGGGCTGCCTACCCTGTGTAGATGGCCGACAGCGATCGATCGTCTCAGCAGGCCGCCGACTCATCCGGCGACGGGAACCCGGCGTCCGAGGTCGAGCGCATGAACGACCTCGAATACCTGATGTGGCTGCTCGAGTCCGACCCGCTGCTGACCGCCCAGTTCGCCAACCTGACCATGCTCGACTCGGTCCCCGACATCGATCGGCTTCGGGCCCGCCTCGACCGGGCCGCCCAGATCGTGCCCCGGTTGCATCAGCGGGTGGAGGAGGCCCCGGCGCGCCTGGCGGCGCCGTCCTGGCGACGCGACCCCGACTATCACATCGATCGTCATTTCCGGGTGACCGAGCTGCCCGAGCGGTACCGGCGCCCCGGCGGGCTGGAACAGTTCGCCTCGGACCTGGACGGCGAGCCGCTACCGCGCGACCGGCCGCTCTGGGAGTTCGTGCTGGTCACCGGGCTGGAGGACGGCCGAGCGGCGATGGTGCAGCGCATGGATCACACCGTGACCGACGGCGAGGGGGGCCTGCGCATGTCGATGGCCTTCATCGACCTGGAACGCGATGCCCCCAACCCGCCGCCGGTCGAGCTGTCCGAACTGGCCGAAGGAGGCCTGCCCCTCGGCGAACTGTTCGAAACGATGGGCCACGCCACGCGCAAGACACTCGACCGGACCAGGACCAGCATCGCCGAGGTGTTGGATCACGTCCGCCACCCCACCCGGCTGGCCGAGACCGGCGCCGACGTGATCGACATCGCCTCCTCGCTGGCCCGCCAGGCCAAAAGCGTCGAGCGGCGTCTGAGCCCGCTGTGGACCGACCGCTCGACCGGACGGGCGATGGCGACGACCGACTTCCCGCTCGACCGGGTGATCGAGGCGGCGCGCTCCGCCGGCGTGACGGTGAACGACCTGTTCTCCACCGCCGTCGTCGAGGCAGCGGTCCGCCTTCACGTCGACGCCGGTACCACGCCGAGCGAGTTTCGAGTGGCCGTGCCGATCAGCACGCGTGGGGGCACCTCGGGCGGCAACCTGTTTGCGCCGACCCTCACCATCCTCCCGGCCAGCCCCGACCTCACACCGACGCAACGTCTGCAGGCCATCTCTGAAGTGATGACCAAGGCCAAGGGTGAGCGCTCAGTGGCTGCGATGGGCTCGCTTGCCTCGGGCGCTCGGCTGGTGCCCACCCCCCTGCTGACCCACGTGGGCAAATGGGTGACGTCCAACATCGACCTGGTCCTTTCCAACCTGCGGGCCGCGCCCTTCGACACGTTCATGGGCGGCGCGCTGGTCGAGGCCAACTACCCGCTGGGTCCGCTGACCGGCGCGGCGGTGAACGTCACCACCATGAGCTATCGCGGCGTGATGAACGTTGGGATCCACGCCGATACCGCGGCGCTCAAGCGACCCGAGCAACTCGCCGAGGCGATCACCGACGCCTTCGAGGTTTTGACGGCCTAACGCGATCGGCGCGAATCACGCGGAGCGCTCCGAACTCCGGATTGCCGGAAGAAAGCGACGGCCCGCCCCGCCGCTTTTCACTCAGTTGACCAGGGCCTCGCTCTCGAGATCCTGCAACAGCATGCGAACGTCAAGCAGCAGGTCGGCGACCTCGCCGGCCGGCATCAGGCGCCGCTCGTTGATCCCGCCCAGCCCGCGATCGACGAGGGCCTTCAACTCGGACAGGGTGCTTTCGGTGGTGGAGTCAATGGTCGTCTCGGTCACGTTGGTCAGTCTACGCGGGAATTCCAGAGCGACAAGCAGCCCCTCCACGCGGCGCTTGGGTACCGTGCGGCGATGACCGCTCACACCGTCACCGAGCCGACCGCCGCACCCGATGCTCGGCGACGCCGGCCGCCGGGAATCACCTTCGCTTCGTTCCAGCCGCTGGGCATCGACGCCGGTCTCACGGCGGCGCGCTGGGCCGAAGAGCTGGGCTTCGCCAGCTTCTGGACCGCCGAGACCACGGGCCTGGAGGCCTTCTCCACCCTCTCCGCCGCCGGTTGCGCAGCCCCGACGCTGGCGCTGGGCACCGGTGTGCTGGCGCTGCAGCTGCGCACCCCGCTGCTGGCCGTCCAGGGTGCGGCCACGCTGCAGGCGCTGTCACCCGAGCGCGAGATCAACCTGGGGGTGGGCATCTCCTCCACGGCGGTCGTCGGCCGCTGGCACGGCGCCCGCTACGGCGACCGGCCGCTGGCCCAGACCAGGGAATGGCTCGAGCTCGCCCGGCCGCTGCTCGAAGGCGAGAAGGTGACCCACGACGGAGACCACTACGCGGTGGGCCCCACCCGGCTGGGCGTGCGCCTGGGCGAGCGGCGGCCCCGCCTGGTGCTGGCTGCACTGAACGAGAGGATGCTGCGCCTGGCCGGCGAACTCGGTGACGGGGTGCTGTTGAACTACCTGCCGGCCTCGGCGGTGCCCTGGTGCGTCGAGCAGGTGCGCCAGGGCGAGTTGGCCGCCGGGCGGCCGCCCGGTTCGGTGCGCGTGTCGGCCTACGTGCACGTCGGCGTGTGCGATCCGGGGGCCGCCCGAGCCAAGGCCCGTCGCGACCTGTTTGGCTACGCGGTCGTGCCCGCCTACGCCAAGGCGTTCGAGCGTGCCGGCTTCGCCGCCGAGGTCGCCGCGCTCGGCGCCGCGTTCGAGGCCGGCGATCGCAGCGCCGCCGAGGCGGCGATCAGCGACGACATGATCGACGCCATCAACATCTGCGGCGACGCCGACACGGTCGCGGCGGCTGTCGATGCCTACGAGCATGCCGGCGTGGACGAGGCGGTGATCATGCCGCTGCCCTGGGGCGAGGATCGCCTGGGAACGATCCGGCTGACGATGGAGGCGGTGGCGCGTCGCGACACGGGGCGGAGCGGCGACGCCCGGCGGGAGCGCCTGGAGCTGGCCGAATCGGCGTTCCGCACCCACGGTCATCGACTGATCGATTGGGTGGCCGACTATTGGCGCCGCACCGACGACCTCCCGGTCGGCCCCTCGGTGGAGCCCGGGTGGGTGCGGAGCCAGCTCGACGCCCACCCGCCCGAGCACGGGGGCGACCTGGCCGGCGCCGTCGCCGACCTGGACCGGGTGATCGTTCCGGCGCTCACCCACTGGCAAGCGCCCGGCTTCTTCGGGTACTTCCCTGCCAACGCTTCGCCGCCGGCGGTGCTGGCCGAGCTGGTCTCGGCCGGGTTGGGCGTGCAGGGCATGTTGTGGGCCACTTCCCCAGCGGTCACCGAGCTGGAACAACACGTGTTGGACTGGCTGGTCGAAGCGTGCGGGCTGCCGGAGGACTTCCGGCACCGTCGCAGCGACGGCACCCCCGGGCCGGGTGGCGGGGTGATTCAGGATTCGGCCTCGTCGGGCACGCTGTGCGCGATCCTGGCCGCCCGCCACCGCTTGGACGCTGGCACGCAGCGCATCGACTCGCTTGTCGTCTACGGCACGTCCGAGACCCACTCCTCGCTGGAGAAGGACGCTCGCGTCGCCGGCATTCCCAAGGCGCGGGTGCGGGCGGTGCCCACCGACGGCGTGCTGGCGATGGACCCCGAGGCGCTGGCCACCCTGATCGAGGAGGACCGGCGCGCCGGCCTGGTGCCGCTGTTGGTGTGCGCCACCTCGGGCACCACCTCGACCGGGGCATTCGACCCGGTCGAAGCGATTGCCGACGTCACCGAACCGCTCGGCATCTGGTTGCACCTCGACGCCGCCTGGGCCGGATCGGCCGGGGTGGCACCCGAGCTTCGCTGGGTGAGCGACGGGGTGGAGCGCGTCGACAGCTACCTGTTCAACCCGCACAAGTGGCTGCTCACCAACTTCGACTGCTCCACCCTGTGGGTGCGCAACCGGGCGGCCCTGACCGAGGCGCTCAGCATCGTCCCCGAGTACCTGCGAACCGCCCAGTCCGAGGCGGGCGAGGTGGTCGACTTTCGAGATTGGCAGGTGCCGCTCGGCCGGCGCTTCCGGGCCCTCAAGCTGTTCTTCGTGATGCGCCACTACGGCCTGGAGGGGCTGCGAGACCACATCCGCACCGGCATCGCCGATGCCGCCTGGCTGGAGGAGGCCATCGTCGCCCACCCCACCCTGGAGCTGGTCGCACCGAGATCGCTGGCGCTGGTGTGTGTCGCCCATGTAGACGGTGACGAGGCCACCGGGCGGCTGCTCGAAGCGATCGCTGATGATCCCCGTTACCTGTGCACCCGCACCGTCGTCGCCGGCCGCGTGGCCGCGCGGGTGGCGGTGGGCAGCCCCCGCACCACCCGGAGGACGATCGAGGAGTTTTGGGCGTTTTTGGCGGCCGCAGCCGCGTAGGGTTCGGAGATGGAACTCGCCGAGCAAACGATCGTGATCACCGGCGGAGCGAGCGGCATCGGTGCCGCCCTGGCCCGCCGCTTCGCCGAGGAGGGCCCGGCCAACCTGGTGCTGGCCGACCGCAACCTCGACGGTGCGCGGGCCGTCGCCCAGGCGGTGGCCCCGGGGGTGTCGGGCCAGTGCGTGCCCCGGCAACTCGACGTCGGCCGGGACGGGGCCAACGAGGCGCTCGTCGCCGATGTCGAGAACAACGTCGGCCCGATCGATCTGTTCGTCGCCAACGCGGGCATCGCCACCGGCGCCTCCGAGCAGGCGGACGACGGCGTCTGGGGCTCGATCTGGGACATCAACACCATGGCCCACGTGCGGGCCGCCCGGGCCCTGGTGCCGCTCTGGCTGGAGCGGGGCGGCGGCTACCTGTTGACCACCGCCTCGGCCGCCGGCCTGCTGACCAACCTGGGCGACGCCCCCTACACGGTCACCAAGGCCGCTGCGGTGGCGTTTGCCGAGTGGATCTCGATCACCTACGGCGACCGGGGCATCAAGGTGTCGTGCCTGTGCCCCCAAGGGGTTCGCACACCGCTCCTGTTTCCCCCGGGGGAGGACGGCGAGGACACGCCGCTGGCCGCCGAGGTGGTGCGCTCGATGAACATCATCGAACCGGATGAGGTCGCCGAGGCGGTGATCGCCGGGCTGACCGACGAACGATTCCTGATCCTGCCCCACGAGGAGGTGGGCCGCTACGCCGCCCACAAGGGCACCGACCGGGAGCGGTGGATGGCCGGCATGCGCAAGCTTCAGGCCTCACTGGAAGGCTAGGGCCCGGGGGGTGCCTGGATCGTCGCCGGGTTGCCCAGCTGGGTCAGCTCGAGCACCCGGGTGACATCGCTGGGCGACACGATGCCCGCCAAAGTGTCACCGTCGTACACCAGCGCCCGCTGGTCGGCCGATCCACTCAGCCGGGTGATGACCGGCCACAGGGGCTCGTCGACCTGACAGGTCACGAGTTCCACCGGCGGCGCTGCGATCTCCATCGCCGGTGTCGTGGCCCGGCGATCCGCCGGAACCGACTTGACGCGGGCAATGGTGACGAGGCCGGTGACGGCGCCCTCCCGATCGACCAGCGGAAAGGTGGAGCATCGATGATCGAACATCCACCCGTCGATCAACTGGCCAACGGTGACGGTTGCGGGAACCACGACCGGGTTCGGTGTCATGGCGGACCGCACGGTCACTCCATGCAGTTGATCGTCAAGCATGGACTGCGAGGCCTCCGCCTGAGCGGCCGACAACAGGAACCACCCAAGGAACACAAACCAAAGCCCACCGACGAACCCGCCGATGAGGAACTGCAGGAGCCCCAGCCCGATCAGCACGTAGGCAAAGAGCCTCCCGGCGTTCGCGGCACTGGCCGTGGCACGGCGCTTGTCCCCATGGCGACCCCACAGCCACGCGCGCAGCACCCGCCCTCCATCCAACGGGAAGGCCGGCACCAGGTTGAACACCGCCAGGCTGCCGTTGAACCAACCCAACCAGCCGAGCGCTGCACCCGCCAAGGCCGAGCCGCCCACGCCGTCGACCAGGCGGGTCAGCGCGAAGAACCCGACGGCGATCCCCATGCTGGTCGCCGGACCCGCCGCCGCAATCTTCAGTTCGGCTTGGGCCGACGGCGGGTCTCCGGTGAACTTCGATACCCCACCGAAGAGCCACAAAACGATGCCCTCGAGGTGCACGTCGTATCGGCGGGCGACCACCGAGTGGGCCAGCTCGTGGGCGAGCAGGCACATGAAGAAGGTGACCGCCGCCAGCACGCCGGAGATCCAGTACGAGGTGGTGCTGTAGCCGGGTGCGACCACCGGGAAGCGCTCATCGGCGAGGCTCCACGCGATCAGCCAGAGGATCACGATGACACTCCAGTTCGCCCCCACCTTCACGCCGAGGATGCGACCGAACGAGAAGCTTTGATGCATACCTGGTCCTTTCAAGTTGAGCGTCGATCCCTTCGGCGACCCAGCCGTTCAGCAACGCCTCCAGGTGATCGGGGCCACCGTCGTTTCCGTCCCAGGACACCGCCTCCACCCGGTACCCGGCGGGGGTCCGCTGGCCCGTTCCCGAACTCACAGCCCCAACCGGACCATCCGCGAGCTCAGCCCCGCAAACCGACCGAGGTTCTCATCCGCCATGGGCGTCAACCTAGCGATGCCTCTGCGTCGGCGTGAGGCCAAGGGTCCCCAACCAGACGGAGGCTACGCTGATTCGGCGGACGGTGGAGGACCGCACGTGACCGGGCGACGCGAGCCAACCAGACGTGACGGCCTGACCGAGGCGGAGGTCGCCGCGCAGCGGGTTCGGGTCGGGCCCAACGAGATGCCTCCTCCCGAGCGGGTTCCGGCGTGGCGCAAGCTCGTTGCCCAGTTCGTTCACTTCTTCGCCCTCATGCTGTGGGCTGCGGGCGTGTTGGCGATCCTGGGCGGACTGCCGGAGTTGGGCGGGGCGATCTTCGTGGTCATCGTGATCAACGGCGTCTTCGCATTCGTCCAGGAGCATCGGGCCGATCGAGCCGCCGAGCGTCTCCGGGACCTGCTGCCTCAGAGCGTCACGGTGATCCGTAACGGCGTCCCTACTACGATCCTCGCCACCGAGGTGGTGCCGGACGACCTGGTGGTGCTCGCCGAGGGTAACCGGGTCAGTGCGGATCTTGAGTGTGTCGAGAGCCACGGGCTTTCGGTGGACGTGTCGACGCTGACGGGCGAGAGCGTTCCGGACTCGGTGGCTGTGGGCGACACGCTGTACGCCGGTTCGTTCCTGGTCGAGGGTCAAGGCCTCGCAGTGGTCAGCGCCACGGGTTCCCGCACCCGTTTGGCCCAGATCGCTGTACTGACCGAGAGCACCGATCGCCCTGATACGCCGCTCACGCGGGAACTGCACCGGCTCGTTCGAACCGTTGCTGCGATTGCCGTTGGCGTCGGGGCGACGTTTTTCGGGCTGACAGCGCTCCTGGATACCCCCGCCTCCGATGGGTTCATCTTTGCGATCGGGATCACCGTGGCGCTGGTGCCCGAAGGGCTGCTGCCGACCGTCACGCTGTCGCTGGCCATCGGCGCCCAGCAAATGGCCGATCAACATGCGCTGGTCCGACGGTTGGAGTCGGTCGAGACGCTGGGGTCGACCACCTTCATCTGCACCGACAAGACCGGCACGATCACCCAGAACCGGATGAGCGTTGCTCAGGTCTGGACCAGCGAAGGCCTCGTCCGCATCGACGGCAGCGGCTACGAACCCGCTGCCACGGTTGAGGCCGACGGTCCCGCCGCCCGCCGCGTGGCCGCCGACGCGGCGATCACAGCGCTCGCCTGTTCCACCGGTCGGGCAGTCGAGAACAGCGGGGTCTGGGTCGCTCACGGCGATCCGATGGAGGCCGCCATCGATGCGCTCACCCGCCGCCTTGGCCTCGATGCGGGCATGCCCGAGGCAGCGATCACGAACAAGTTTCCCTTCGATCCGCACCGTCGGCGGGCCTCGGTCGTCACGGACACCGAGGTCTTGGTCAAGGGGGCCCCCGACTCCGTCTTCGAACGCTGCGACGCCCTCGATCCATCGGCCCCGGCGGCCTTGGCGGCGATGGCCGAGCGTGGCCTGCGGGTGCTGACCGTCGCAGCAGCGGGTCCACGGCCGGAGCGGGTGCCGACCACTGCCGATGAAGCCGAGCACGGTCTCAAGTTGCTCGCGCTGCTGGGATTCCAGGACCCACCCCGCCCGGAGGCTCGCGGGGCCATCGATGCGCGCCGTGCGGCGGGAATCGGTGTTGCGATGATCACCGGTGACGACCCGCGTACCGCTCGGGCGATCGCTGAGCAGGTTGACCTGCGAACCAGCGACGCACCCGTGCTGTCGGGGACCGACCTTCCCGACGATGATCAGCTGCTCGGCGCACTCATCGATCGGGACGGCGTGGTCATCGCACGCGTCAGCCCTGAGCAGAAGCTGCGCATCGCCAAGGCACTTCGTGCCCGGGGGCACGTCGTGGCCATGACCGGCGACGGTGTCAACGACGGGCCCGCCCTGCGCGAGGCGGACATCGGCGTGGCCATGGGCCTCACCGGCAGCGACGTGGCGCGGGAGGCCGCCGATCTTGTGCTGCTCGACGACAACTTCGCCACCATCGTCGCCGCAGTCAGACAGGGCCGGGCGACCTTCGAGAACGCTCGTCGGTTTCTTACCTACCACCTCACCGACAACGTCGCCGAGCTGACGCCCTTCGCCATCTGGGCGCTCTCCGGCGGCCGGTTTCCGTTGGCGCTCGGGGTCCTGCAGGTGCTGGCACTCGACATTGGCACCGACACCCTGTCGGCCGCCGCCCTCGGCGCCGAGCCGGCGACCGAGGGCGTCATGGCCCAGCCACCAAGTTCGGGGCGATTACTCAACCGAACGACGGCAATCCGAGCCTTCACAGTGGCCGGGCCCACGGAGGCCGTCTTCGAGATGGGCGCATTCATCGTCGGGCTCATGGCCGCCGGCTGGCGCCCGGGCGACCCCTTCCCGACCGGGATTCAACTGGCAGCGGCATCCGGAGCGGCGTTTCTCACCGTCGTCGTCGCCCAGAGCGCCAATGCCTTTGCCTGTCGCAGCCTCACGCGCCCGGCATGGAGGCTCGGATGGTTCACCAATCGGTTCCTCCTCGCCGCCGTCGTCGTCGAGGTCTGCTTAGCGGGGCTGTTCATCGCTGTGCCCGCACTCGCCAACTTCGTTGGGCAACGCCTCCCACCCGCCGCCACCTGGCCCGTCATCCTGCTGTCCGCACCGGCGGTTCTCGTCGCCGACGCCATGTGGAAGCGTCGCGCCGTCCGTGGGCCAGTGCGAGAAGGAAGCGAGCTACCACCCGAGCACGAGAAGCAGAGCTGACGATCGGCGCTCGACCGACCGCACGTGGCGGTCGGTCCGCATCGCTGCGTTCAGCCGAGGTTGGCGCTCGCCCCCCAGACACAGCGGCCGTCGGGAAGAGCGATCTTGACGAACCCGTTGCTCGCCGAACCCTGGACCACCGACACCTGTCGGCCGTTGGCTCCCATCGCCACCACTGACGCACCGCTCGAGGGACCCGAGCGCAGCTTGTAGCTGTAGCCGGAGGGCGCCCCCGAGATCACCCGTGTCGAACGGGGCCCCGAGCAGTCGCCGTTGGCGCGCTCGTCGGTGCCCGTCGACTTCTTCTCGGTCGTGACAGGTCGCGTGGACGGCGGGGCAATCGGAATGGTGGTCGGCGCCGTCGGTGCCTCGGCGGGGAAGGTGTCCCTGGGGACCAGCATCACCTCGGCATCGGCGACGAGATCCAACTTGGAGAGGATCGCGCCGACCGGCTTGCGGGCGGCCTTGGCCTTCTTACGGCTGGCGAAGGGACCGAGCACCACCGCACCCGAAGCCCGGTCGGCGACGAAGGACGGATGGGACGGGTCGACGACGCCCACCCGCCCAAACTTGGTCAACCCCGCTCGACCCCCCAACTGGGTGGCGTCGGTGTCGCTGCCGTTGCGCTCGAGCAGCAACGCCCAAGCCAGCTTCATGCGGCTGCCGGCGTTGGCGTCGCAGGTCGTCGTGGGCCGCTCTGGCCGATCGATCATCTTTGCGGCGAGGTCGCGCACCAGCGCCGCCTCCTGGATGGCCATCGTGTCGCCCTGACCGTCGGTGAGGATCACCATGCCCGCCACCCGGCCCCGGCCGTCAACGAAGGGCGCACCCATGTGACCGGGTCCCGACCGGCCCGCCGCCGCCGCCTTCACCTTCGACATCGGCACCCAGCCTGCATCGACCGGCCCGATGACCTGCGCGGCCAACAGGTCGGATCCACCGTCGGAGGTAGCCGGAGAGCCGACGACGGCACCCCAGGCATCGGCGGTCGGGCGCGCCTCGTCCCAACTCAGCGACCGGTCGAGCGCTGCGTCGACCTCGATGACGGCCACGCCGGGCGACGTTGAGGTGCCGACCACCTTGCCCCGCACCCAATCGCCACTTCCCAGGTGCAGCCACGGCGCGGGGTCGACCCCGCTGGCCGGGTCACTACCGTCCTCGGCCACCGCAGAGGCCACGGTGACGAGATGATGCTCGTCGACGGCGAACGCTGTCGACGCTTCGATACCGCCGTCACAGCGGCGGGCGACGACGGTGGCCACGGCCGGTTCGGTGATCGAGACCATCCGATCGGTATCGAAGGGAACCGCCGAGTCGCCGCTCATCTGCGGCAAGGTGGCAGCGGGGGCCCTCAGGCCGTCGGTGGACACGCCGGTCACCGGCTGCGGGGCGGTCGTTGACGAGGATGACGAGGATGGCGAGCCCCTCGACGGCACCGTGGTGGTCGGCGACACCTCGCGCATGGACGGCTTGGGGCTCGCGGAGGATTCGGGAGCGCCGCTGCACCCGGCCAGCACGACGATCAGCCCGACGGCCGCGACCGTCGCCCGACGGCCGAACACTTCGATCCCGGCGGCGGGAGTTGGAGCGCGCATGCTGAGAAGACCTCCCGGTCAACCGCCCGCTGCCCTCCAGTGTGCCGCGCGCCGCGGTCAATCCGGTGGACGGTCGGGCGGCGGGCCCACGCAACCGGCGATCAGCCGCTGTTGGTACACGGCGCACCGCTCGGCGTGACTCCCGACGCGAGCGATCGAAGCTGCCATAGCGTGAGCGAACCAGGACGGAGACACTCGACATGACCCAGACGGCGCAACCCCAGACCACCGAGCCCGACCCACCCCACGGGGAGGCGGACCAGGGCAACGACGAGCTATCGATGAGCGATGGGGCGCTGGCGGACTGGAGCCGGTGCGAGGTGCCCCACCTGCTCGGCCAGTACCGACCGGTCCATGATGAGATCGACGCCGACCGCCTCGAGGTGATCGGCGAGTTGCCGCCCGCCCTGGTGGGCACCTACGTGCGCAACGGACCCAACCCCCTGCTCGCTCCCAGTGGTGCCTACCACCTCTTCGATGGCGACGCGATGCTGCACGGCGTTCGCCTCGACGGCTCCGGCGCCGCTTACCGCAACCGTTGGGTGCGCTCCAAGGGCATGCTCGCCGAAGCGGAGGCCGGCCGGCCGCTGTTCAGCGGGCTGGCGGGCTTCGAGCTGCCACCGGCCGACGTGGTCGCCAACGTGGGCATGATGAAGAACACCGCCAACACCCACGTGATCAGCCACGCCGGGCGGATGCTGGCCCTGATGGAGGCCTCGCCGCCCACCGAGATCGACCCCGACTCGTTCGCCACGCTCGGCGAGTTCAGCTTCGGCGGAGCGCTCAGCGGCCCGATGACCGCCCATCCCAAGGTGGACCCGGCGACCGGCAACCTCTGCTTCTTCGGCTACTCCCCCGTGCCGCCCTACCTGCGCTACCACGTCGCCTCACCCGACGGCACGCTGCTGAGCACCACCGAGATCGAGCTGCCCCGACCGGTGATGATGCACGACTTCGTCATCACCGAACGTCACGCCGTGTTCTTCGACCTTCCGGCGGTGTTCGACCTGACCGCCCTGATGGAGGGCCGACCCTTCACCCGCTGGGAACCGGAGCTCGGCGCCCGCGTCGGGGTGATGAACCTCGACGGCACCGGCGACGTCGCCTGGATGGAGATCGACCCCTGCTACGTCTTCCACTTCCTCAACGCCTCCGAGGGGGCCGACGGCGTGATCGACGTGGTCGGCTGTCGGTCCTCGGCGCTGCCGGTGAGCTTCGGAGATCAGGCCCCGGCCGACGTGTCCCCAACGCTGCATCGCTGGAGGATCGATCCGGCCGCCGGTCGGGTGAGCGACGAACAACTCGACGACCGCCCCGGCGACTTCCCCCGCATCAACGACGCGCTGACCGGGCGGGCCAACCGCTACGGCTACGTGGGCCTGGTGCGCGACGTGGTCGGGGGCGACGCCACGTTCGCCGGCGTCGCCGCCTGGGACCTCGAGCGCTCTGAGTCGACCGCCTGGTGGTGCGGCCCCTATGAGGCGTGCGGCGAGGCGGCGTTTGCCCCCGACCCCGCCGGGACGTCCGAGAACGACGGCTGGCTGACCACCTTCACCACCGACCTGGCCCGCGACCTCAGCTACCTGGACATCGTCGACGCACGCGACGTCGCCGCCGGACCGGTCGCCCGGGTGAAGCTGCCCCGCCGGGTGCCCTTCGGGTTCCACGGCAACTGGTTCGCCGAGGGCTGATCACGCTGGTTGCGGCGATCAGCCGGCGGCGGCCAACGCCCGGGCTGCAGCCCGCTCGTCATAGCCGAAGGGCAACAGCGCCACCACCGGAGTGGTCACGCCGGCATCGACGTAGGCGTCGAGATGCTCCCGGCACGTGCCCGCCGAGCCCCAGATGATCAGCTCGTCGACCACCGAATCGAGGATGGCCTCCAGGGCGGCCTTGCGATCGCCCTCGCCCCACAGCCGCCACATCTCACCGAGCTGCTCGCCACGACCCAGCCACTCGTGAAATGCCCGATACACCGGCACGTTGAGGTAGGCGGCGATCGCATGACGCCCGAGCGCCATCACCGTGTCCCGGTCCTCGGTGACCGCCACGAACAGGCGGGCGACCACCTCCACATTTTGGGGGTCCGGCCGCCCGGCACCCTCGGCGGCATCGTGGACGATCTTGGTCACCGTCGGCACATCGCTCGCGGCCAGCCAGTTGAGGATCACGCCGTCGGCCTCGCGCCCGGCCAAAGCCAACATGCCCTCCCGCAGCGCGGCGATGTGGATCGGCACCGGCTCGCTGGGCACCACGCCCAGGCGGAACCCCTTGATGCTGGTGCCGTTAACCTCGGCGCTCACCTTGTCGCCGGTCAGCGACGCCCGCAGGAAGCGCACCATGTCGCGCACCTGGTAGTACGGCCGATCGAAGTCGATGCCGTTCCAGCGCTCGACGATGACGTCCGACGACGTGCCCAGGCCGAGGGTGAAGCGGCCGGGTGCCGCCTGAGCGAGGGCGCCAACCGACTGGGCCAGCAGCGCCGGGCCCCGGGTGAAGGCGGGGACGATGGCGGTGCCGAGGCGCATCGACGGCGTCCACACCGAGGCGAGTGCCAGCGGCGTGAAGGCGTCTGCGCCCATCGCTTCGGCCGACCACAGGTCGGTGTATCCGGCATCCTCCAGCTCGACGAACCGGTCCCGCTGTTCCCCCAGCGGTACGTTGTCGAACGGAACGGTCATCCCCAGGCGAGTCATGTGCTCACCATAGGACCCGGGAACGGCCGTTTTCTCCGCTACGACCCTGGAACTGCCGGGCTACTCGGACGTCCCGGTCGGGGCACGATCCGACGCAGCCTCGATCTCACGCGTCATCCAGGGCGGCAGCCTGCCCGGGGTGGGCTCGGACACCTCCCGCACGATGGCTGACTGGCTGGCGATGCCCATCAGCGTGCCGTCGCTCGACCACTGGTAGACGTCGCCGTGACCGAAACCGTGATGCACGGCCTGGATGCGCACGTCCAACAACACCCAGTCGGTCGGGACCACCTGGATCACCCGCAGGGTGTTGTCGAGGCTGTTCGAGCGCGTCCACGACCCGAACGCCTGGCTGATCCCCCACGGCACGTAGTCGCCGAGCACCGCCAGGCTGGCCGCCGACGGATCGACGTCGCGCAGGCGCACCCACATGGCGGCCCGGCCGTCCTCGGCGGGCTCGCCGTTGAGCTGGTCCCACTGTTGGCCGACCGCCAGGCGGCTCTCGATGCGCGACATGATCGACGATCCACCGCCGCCGGTGGACTCCCGGATCTCACAGTCGTCGGGGGCGGGGACGTCGGGCATCTCGGTCCACTGGCCCGTCCGGTCGAGCTCCCGCTCACCCAAAGCGGCGTTGACGGTGAGGATCTCCCGATCACCTACCCGCCCGACAACGCGGGCCTGGGCGGTATTTCGACCGGCGGCGGGGATCGTGACGTCGAGGTCGACGATCTCGCCGATCATCGCGTAGCTGAGGTACTGGGCGGTCGCCCAGACCACCGGCCGCTCGGTCGTCCGTTCGAGCGCCAGAATCGATGCCCCCAGGCCGGCCCCACCAAAGAGAAACTTGCCCAGGGTGGCCAGGCCGGGCGCCACCGGCAGGTACCAGCGATGGGGGTTGTGCGTGGCCTCGAGGCCCAGAAACTCTCCGACGTCCACGGGACGGGATCGTACCGGGCCCGCCGGTGCGGTCGGGCGCAAACGGACCTCGCCGTCGGCCGAGGTGTTCTACGTTTGCGCCATGACCGACGCACCGTGGACCGGGGATGCCAGCTCGCTCGTCGAAGCCTTCCGATCGGGGGAGCGTTCCCCCGCCGAGGAGATGGAGGCGACGATCGAAGCGGCGGAGGGCACGGCACTCAACTGCTTCAGCCACCTCGACGCCGAACAGGCGCTCGCCAAGGCGTCGCTGGCCGATGTGTCCAAGCCTTTCGGTGGGGTGCCGCTGGGGGTCAAGGAGCTCGATCATTACGCCGGCTGGCCCGCTACCCAGGCCAGCCTGTTGTACGCCGACGAGATGGCCACCGACACGTCGATCAACGTGGCCCGCACCGAGGAGCGCGGCGGGGCGGTGCCCTTCGGGCTGACCACCGCCAGCGAGTTTGGCGGCCTCAACGTATCCAACACCCGGCTGAACGGCATCACCGGCAACGCTTGGAACGCCGACGCCACGCCAGGGGGCAGCTCTGGCGGATCGGCAACGGCTGTGGCGGCGGGCATCTGTGCGCTGGCGACCGGTGGCGACGGCGGCGGTTCGATCCGCATCCCCGCCGCCTTCTGCGGCCTGCCCGGCCTGAAGACGACCGCCGGTCGCATCCCGAGGGGACCCAACGCCTCGGTGCACCCGATGACCGTCGTCAACGGCGTGCTGGCCCGCTCGGTGCGCGATCTGGCCCGCCACCTGGACGTCGCCTCCGGCTACGACCCCGCCGACCCCTACTCGCTGCCCCGCCGCGATGGCTGGGAAGCCAACCTGGGCAGCTATGGAGAGGCGATGCGGGGCCGCAGGGCCGTGATCGCGCCCGACCTGGGCGTGGCGACGGTCAACCCCGAGGTGGCCCGCCGGGTGCGCGAGGCCGGCGAGGCGTTGGCCGCCGACGCCGGCCTGGAGCTCGTCGACGTTCCGGTGGAGCTGCCCGGCCTGGGCCTGGAATGGGCGATGGGCAACCTGTGCCACCTGCGCCACGAGCTGGGCGACGACTGGCGGGACAAGCTCGCTGAGCTGACCGCCGCCACCGCGTTTGGCCTGGAGATGGCCGACTCGGCGATGGACCTGGACACGATGGGTGCAGCCGAGGCAGCCCGCACCCGGGCCAACGCCACGCTGGCAGCACTCTTCGACCAGGTGGACTTCATCATCTCGGCCACCAACCCCGATACCGCCTTCCCTGCCCGCCTCGAGGTGAACACCCGGGTGGCGGGCGAGAAGGTCGACCTGGGCAACAACGGCGCCCTCACCATCCCGTACAACATCGTGGGCAACCCGGCGGTGACGATCCCGATCGAACAGCTCGACGGCCTGCCGGTCGGCATGCAGGTGGCCACCCGACACCACGCCGAGGAGCTGTTGTTGGACCTGGCCGCCACCGCCGAGTCCCAGTGCCCATGGCCGCTGGTGGCGCCCGGCGCCCCCGTATAGGGCCAACCGGGTGAACCAGCGGGGCGGGCAAACCTGGGCCCCGGGGAGCGGTCCCCATGCCTGGTTGTCACAGGCCGTCGTCAAGATGGCGACATGGGTACACAGCTTTCGCTCCTCGATCTGATCGCCGACGGCTCCGAGCTCGCGCCGCAGGTCGACGCGCCCCAGGCCGGCGCATCGCCGGTGACCGCATCGCCGGTGACCGCACCGCCGGCCACCGGCGGCGACCCACGGGTGGCCGCCGCTCGCGCCTCGTTGGGCCAAGCGGTTGAGCGCCGACGCAGGCCCGAGGCCGGCACCGCCTGGAGCGCCGTGCGCCTCGACGCCGACACCTGCGAGCTGGGCCGCCGTCGGGTGGCCCGGGCTCGCGAGGTCATCGCTGCGGCCCGCCAACGCGCCGAGGCCGAGGCGCAGGCCGAGGCCGCCGCTCGACAGCGGGCCGCACTGGCCGGGGCGATCAGCGCCGGGCGCCCCACCGGGCTCGACGAGGCGCTCTCGCTCCCGGCACGGCGCATCCGCCGGTCCCGCTCGGCCGCCTAGCAACGTCCGGCCCGACGGTGAAGCGGCTCGCCCTGGTCCTCGCTCTCGTTGCGACCATCACCACCGTTGCCACCGTCCGCGCCGGCGGGGGCTCCCAGCCCCGCTTCTCCGGCCCCGGCGTCGCCCAGGTGCGCACCGTGGCCGACGGCGACACGATCGACGTCAGCCTCAACGGACACACCGAACGGGTACGCCTGCTCGGCATCGACACCCCAGAGACGGTCGACCCGCGCCGCCCGGTCGGCTGTTTCGGCCCGGAGGCCAGCCACGAAACCAAGACGATGCTGCCGAGCGGCACCTGGGTTCGGCTGGAACGCGATGCTGAGCTGCGCGACCGCTATGGACGGCTCCTCGCGTACGTCACCCGGCTGCCCGACGAGGTGTCGGTCAACGAGCACCTGTTGGCCAACGGGTTTGCCGACACGTTACGGATCGGTCCCAACAAGGCCTACGTGGGCGACTACGCCGCCGCCCGCAACCGGGCGCGGGCCGAACGCATCGGTGCATGGGGTGCCTGTCCCCATCCATTTGCGTGACCGCGTGCCCGCAGCGGCCCCGAGGCGCCGGGTCAGCCCCGGTGGACGCCGTTGCGACGGCCCATCGCCCGGCGCAGGTCGGCCCAGCCGATCGGTTTGGCGCCGGCCCGCTGCATGAGCACCGAGATGTCGGCGTCCATCACCACGTCCAGGTCGCCCACCCGGTCGGCCCAGTCGTCGCCGAGGGCCCGCAGCTCGGGCGTGTCCAGCGCCGGTCGAAGCCGCAGCTCGGTCACCCCGGGTTCCAGGGCCGCCAGGGCTCCCTCGATCGTGCGCCGGGCCGACCCGCCGCGCACCGCCACCACGTGATCGGGGGTGAGCACACCCGCCTGGGCGGCCAGGCTACTGAGGGGCACCCCCAGGTTGCGCTGGTCCTTCGCCGACGGCAGGCGCACGGGCAGGCGGTACTCCTCGGCCAGTTCCAGGTACACGCCAAAGAACTCGCTGCGTCGCTCCATCGCCCCGAGGTGCGACGACAGATACGAGATGTCGAAGCCCCACAGGATGGCCCGTTCGATCTGGGCGTGGGCCTCCCGGTACACCTCGTCGAGGTCGGCGTGGTCCCACAGGTCCTCGAGGGTCCGGGGAAACCCGCCGTCGCCGTCGAGCAGCGACGGGGCGCTGGTCAACGGGCCCCAGCGGTACAGGTCGGACTCGGCGATCAACGTGAGCAGCAGGCCAACCTGCTCGCCCCGGTAGCGCGCCGCAGCGTGCCGGGCCCACGGGGCGGGCACCATCAGGCCCGCCGACGTCGCCAACCCTCGGCGCAGCGCCGAGTACACCCCGGCGTTGGCGGCATGGCTACGGCCCAGCCCATCGACGGTGAAGATCACCAACCGGTCGTCGGCCGACCGTCCCATCGCCTCACAGAGTTCGCTCACCACCCGGCAGCGTACCGGCCAGACCCCTGGGTGTTCCCCACGGCGATCCTGCGTTCATCTCGACAGGCTCATCCGCAGCGGCCCGGTGGCCGGAGCGGTGCCGGCGGTGGATTGCTCGTCGCCGCCGGTCAACCCCGCAATCCGGCGAACAGGTCGCCCTCAAATCCGTTCGGCCCGTCCTGACCGTTCGCAGATCCAACGGTGGATCGTTCGAGCACGAACGTGTCGTAGGGCTCGACCCGGTCGGAGATCTCATCGGGAACCCCGAACCAGAACCCCACATTGGGGTCGATCTGGGTGGCGTGGGCCAACAGTGCGCCCTCGCGCACCCAGTAGTAGCCCGACACGTCGATCAGCGTGGTCACCCGATGGTCCTGGTCGAAGTCCGACCAGCGCTTGCGCCAGCCCTCGTCGAAGGGTGACTCCAGGCCGGCCTCCCCCATCGCCAGGTGCAGCGCCTCCATGCGCTTGCGGTACCACACCGAGGAATACACCTTGTCGACCTCGTGTGGGCCGCCCAGCTCGGGGCGATAGCCGGCGTCGGCGGCGGCCTCGATGGCGGGCAGGGAGATGTCATACACCCGGAGGTGGTCGGGATGGGCGTATGAGCGCTGGTCGTCGCCGTAGGTGATCACCACCTGGGGCCGTTCGCGTCGCAGGATGGCCACCAGCCGCCCGACCGCCTCGTCAAAGGGGGCGTTGGCGAAGTTGCCGGGGTGTGCGTTGGCCTCCGTTCCTTCCATGCCCGAATCGCTGTAGCCGAGCAACTCCACCCGGTCGAACCCGATGATCTGGGCCGATCGGCCCAGCTCGACCATGCGAATCGCCGGCAGGTTCTCGGCGATCCCCGGCCGGTCCATCGCCGGGTTCAAGATGTCGCCGGCCTCGCCGCCGGTGCAGCACACCAGGGTGGCGGCGATGCCGTCGTCGACGTACTTGCGCACCGCCCCCGCCCCCTTCGACGCCTCGTCGTCGGGGTGGGCATGAATGCTCAGCAGACGAAGCGGCTGCCCCCGCCGGTCGACCGGGGCATCGCTACGCCCGGCGGACGATCGCTTGGAATCGGCCTCGCCGGGAACGGAGGTTGAACTGGTCGGATCGCTGCTCACCGTCGGGAGGCTACCGACCGTCTCTCGCCCAGAACACCAGGGGGGCGGGTTGGTACCGCCCGGACCGGCGATCTAAACCATGGCCCATGTCCAACCCCTCCCCGGCCCCCTCCTCCCCCCGCGTCAGCTCCGGCACTCGCCGTTTGTTCCCCCTGGCGGCGCTGGTGATCGCCGGCGCGTCGCTGGCGGTCGGTTGCTCCTCGGACGACACGACCCCCGAGGCCAAGGCGTCGAGCACCGAGGTCACCGCCGAGTCCGGCGGGACCGAGGCGAGCGTCGGCGACCTCAAGATCTCCAATGCCCGCATCGGCGAACCCGCCGGACCGAACACCGGGATGTTTCTTTCGATCACCAACGACGGCGACACCGCCGACCGGCTGGTGGCGGTTACCACCGGGATCTCTCCCGAGGTGCAGCTGCACGAGACGGTCACCGATGGTGACCGAACCTCGATGCAGGAACTCCCCTCAGGGATCGACGTGCCCGCCGGCACGACGACCGTCCTCGAGCCGGGCGGGCTGCACGCCATGTTCATGAAGGTCGAGCCGTTGACGGCCGACGAGCAGGTTCCGGTGACGCTGAGCTTCGACAAGGCCGGCGACGTCGAGGTCGAGGTGCCCGTCATCCCCCTCACCGAGCTGGGCGGCTCCATGGGCCACAGCGACATGGACTCCGACGGCGCCGACCACGGCGGCATGGACCACGGCTGAGTCGGCCCTCCCCGAGCCACCAAGCGCCGTCCGGCACACTTGGACGTGTGACGCCTTTCCCTGTCCAGGTGACTGGGACGGCCTCCTCTGCCCGCCTAGCGTGGCGCCATGAACCGCCCGAGATCGCACCCGCTTGCGTCCCACGCATCCGCCGGGCGGCAACGGGTCGTCGTGATCCTGGCGATCGCCGGGCTGCTTCTGGCGGCCGGCTGCGGCTCCGGCGACGAGGTGGCCGCCGGGAACGAACCCGACAGCAAGTACTCCGGGGTCGTGCTCGGCGAGCCGACCAACCGTCCGCAGTTCACCCTGACCGACCTCGACGGCAACCCGTTCGACTTCTACGAGCAGACCGACGGCAAGCTGACCTTCCTGTTCTTCGGCTACACCAACTGCCCGGATGTGTGCCCGGTCCACATGGCCCAGCTGTCGGAAATCCTCGCCCGGCCCGGCATGCCCAGCGCCAAAGTGGTCTTCGTCACCGCCGACCCCACCCGCGACACCCCGAAGGTGATGGAGAAGTTCCTCGGCAACTTCGACCCCGAGTTCATCGGGCTGACCGGCACCGAGGAAGAGATTCGAGCGGCCGAGAAGGCCGCCGGGATTCCCCCAGCCCAGTTCGACACCGAGGACGGCAAACCCGACCCCGACGGTGACTACACCGTGTCTCACGCCGGCCAGGTGTTGGCCTTCGCCCCGGACAACCGGGGCTACACCGTGTACCCGTTCGGCACCCGCACCAGCCAGTACTCCGACGACATCCCCCTTCTGGCGGCGATCAAACCCGTCACCGGGTCGAACCCCGATGGCGGCTCGGCCTCAACCGGCGAGGCCGGTGCCACCTCGACCACCGAGCCGACGACGCAGTGGGGCGGCGCCACCTTGGGCGACCTGACGATCAGCGACGCCCGGGCCCCGGAGCCAACCGGCCCCAACGGCGCGCTGTACTTCACGGTCACCAACGAGGGCGCAGCCGACCGGCTGCTCGGGGCGACGACCCAATCGTCGCCGGACGTGCAGCTTCACGAAACGGTTGAGGATGGCGGCGCCACCTCGATGAAGGAGCTCCCCGACGGCGTGGAGGTGCCCGCCGAGGGCACGGTCCGCCTCGAGCCGGGCGGCACCCATGCGATGTTGATGGACGTCAAGAGGGTGGAGAGCGGCAGCATGATGCCGGTCACCCTCACCTTCGAGAAGGCCGGCGAGCTCAACGTGCTGGTGCCGGTGGTCCCGGTGACCGAGGCGACGCGATGATCGCTCAGCCGACCTGGCGGTCGCCGAGGCGCAGGCCGATTGGTGGCGCGCGATGAGTTGGTGGTGTGCGGCGAGCACCAAGCCATGGACGTGGGCGCCCACCATCTACATCGGTGTCTGGCTGACGATGGTGGCGATTCTCGCCTGGTACTTCGTGGTTGCCCACCGGGCCGCTGCCGCCGGCCGCTACACGACCGCCCGCCGCCAGAAGGTGCTCTTCGTCGCCGGCGTGCTCGTGCTGTGGGCGGCGAGCGACTGGCCGCTGGGCGCTCTGGGCGCCGGCTACCTGGCCTCGGCGCACATGACCCAGTTCGTCCTCTACAGCGTGGTCGCCACACCGCTGATCATGCTGGGCCTCCCCGAGCCGATGTTTGCTGCGATGCTCGCCAAGCTCCGGCTCACCTCGGTCTTCCGGATTCTCGCCTTACCGCTCGTCGCCGCCCTGGTCTTCAACATCACGATGGTGGCCACCCACGCCCCGCCCACCACCGACCTGTTGCGATCCAGCCAGATCGGATCGTTCGTCATGGACATCCTCTGGATCGTCGCCGCCGTCGTGCTGTGGCTGCCCGTGATCAGCCCGGTGAGGTCGCTGCGCATGCGCTCCTACCCCGGGATGATGGGGTACCTGTTCCTCGCTGTCGGCATCGTGGTGATCGTGCCGTCGGCGGCGCTGCTCATCTCGGCCGAACCGATCTACCGCACCTACGAGCTGGCACCGCGGGTAATCACCAAGTGGTCGGCGGTCGAGGACCAGCAGTTTGCCGGCGTCATCATGAAGCTGGGCGCCACCCCGATCGTGTGGGCCACCATCCTGGCCCTGTTCATCCGCTGGACCAACGAGTCCGGGCTGTCGAACAAGTTCGGCCCCAAGTACCGGGGTCGCCTGGTGCACGACGACGGCAGCGTCGAGCCGGAATGGGTCGACGGGCCTTCGTACACCAGCGCCGGTGCACCGCTCGGGGAGCCGGCACTGAGCGGCGCCCGCCCCGGAGACGCCCGACCGGACCGTTCCCCCCTCAACCCGGCCCCGGCCGGGCAACAGCAGTCCGAGCCGAGCTCCGAACCGTTGCCGCCCGAGCGGCTCAACTGAGCAGTCACTTCAACTGAGCGGCCGCCTCAACTGGGTGGCCACCGCTGCGACGCTGAGCCCTGCCCGGCCGGCGTCGCACCCAGCGGCACGAGCCGGTAGCCCACGTCGGCGTCCTCATCGTGACGCATACGCCAACCGGCCAGCTCGGCCAGGCGGCCACGCCCCTCGTCGGGTCCGGTGGCGATCAGCTCGTCGCCGGCAAACAGGCGGACGAAGCCGCGGGGACGGTACAAATAACGGCCGCCCCGCCGGATGGCGAGCACGGAGAACCCCGGTTCGATGTCCAACTGCAACTCGAGCAGCGTGGCCCCGTCGGTGGCCGAGCCGACGGCGATCGGCATGCGCACGACCACCTCGTCGGCGTCGCCGAGCGCGATGGCCACCACCGGATGAAAGTCGATCTCCTCGCGGACGAGCCAGGTCATCTGGTTGGCCTGCTGACCCAGGTCGTCGGACGCCTGGGACAACGCCAGCAGCCCCCGCAGCAGCGAGGGGTCGACACGGTTGGCCCCGGCGCGCAACACCCACAGCTGCAGGTGATCCTTCATCTCCTCCAGGCGCTCGGACAGGTGCAACACCTCGAACGCCAACCCGGCGTCGCGTAGCGCCAACGCCGAGTACGCCAGGCCGACCGCGGCTTCCGAGATGTTCTTCATCTCGACCAGTACGTCGACCGCCCGGTCGAGCTCGCTCAGCGCTCCGGACGCAGCCGGCTCAGGTGGGTCCCAGGTCGGCGCCGACGCCAGCTCATGCAACCGCACCAGGCCGGCGGGCGAGCCGCGCAGAAACAGCACGTCGCCGGGCAACAGGATCTGGTCGCCGCCGATGTCGGTGATCCAGGATCGGTCCCGGCGGATCGCCATCACCCGCATGCCGGTGGCCACCGGCAACTCGAGCGCCGCCAGCGGGCGCCGGGCCATGTGGGAGTTGTCGCGCACCCACACGCGGTGCGACACCTCCTCGGCGTTGGACAGGTCGGCGATCAGCTCGGGGGGGATACCCAGCCGGTGGGTGACGATGCGGGTGATGTCGATCGCAGCGTTGGCGATGCCCTCGATCGCCGAGATCACCTGGAGCACCGAGGCCATCGATTCGGCCTCGGTCGGGCGACGACAGGCGAGGATGCACACCTCACGCATCGACTGCACGAGCTCGTTCATGTGCTGCTCGAGGTGGGCCACCTCGTCGGCCATGCCGGGATCGTTGAAAAACACCGCGGCGTAGGCGAGGTCGATCATCAGCTCGGAGTTGTCCTTGGCCTCGGCCAGCATGGCGCGGAGGCTTCGCGGGCGATCGTCCATAGGCGTCGTGTCAGACTAGTGCTGAGCGGCCGGTGCCGGTTGGGCCCGACCCAGTTCCTTGGCGACGAGGTACTCGTCGACACGCCTGGTCGCCGACCGGCCGACCAGACCGAACGCCACCCCCACCGCAGCACCGGCGACGACATCGGACAGGTGATGGACGCCGAGGATCACCCGACTGGTGGTGACGGTGACCGCCACACCCAACAGCGGGGCCCACTCGCCACCTCGGCCGAGGAAGGTGGCGGCGGCAAACGACGACGCCGCGTGACCGGACGGGAAGCTGGTGGTGCGGAAGTCCCGACCCGAGCGCGCCTGTGCCACCGGGCGTGGCCGACGCACCAGACCCTTGAGCCCGACGTTGACCGCCGCAGACTCCAGTCCGAGGGTGGCGGCCAGGCCGCCTGCCGTCACCCACGCGCTGCCGGGCTCGATGCGCTGGTCGATCGCCAGCCGCAACGCTCCCCAGCCAAACCAGATCGCGGCCCCCTCGCCGGCCCACGATGCGTACGTGGCGGCGAGATCGACCGCCGGCCGCAACCGCCATGGCGCCACCGTGCGCTCACCGAAGCGGTCCACCGAATCGAGCATGTTCGTCACGACCCTCATCCACCCAGCTTGACCGCTGCACCGCCGTTGCCGGCAACCATCGGCCAATGCCAGCTGAGCTGCGGGCGCGCTAGGGACCGCTGACAGACTGGGCCGATGGCGGTGTCGACCAGGAACACGAAGCGCTACCTGTGGATCGGATCGGTCCGCGAGGTGCTGAGCAACAGCCTGTGGTTCGTGCCGTTGTTGCTCATCGTCGGCTACGGCATTCTCGCTCAAGCGATCGTCGCGTTCGACGGGGCCCTTGAGAACTGGGTGCCCTATTCGTTCACCGGCGGGGCGACGAGCGCACAGGACCTGCTGTCGACGATCGCTGCGGCGATCCTGTCGATGAGCACGCTGGTGCTGTCGGTCACCATCGTTGCCTTGCAGCTGGCGTCCCAGCAGTTCTCGCCCCGGGTGATGCGCACGTTCTTCCGCGATCGGGGCACCAAGGTGGCGATCGGCATGCTGTTGGGGACCTTCGTCTACAGCATCCTGGTGCTTCGAGCGGTCGTTCCCCGCTCCGACTCGCTCGACCAGTTTGTGCCCAGCGTGGCCATCTCTGTGGGCTTTGCACTCACCCTGGTGTCGCTCGGCGTGTTCATCTTCTACGTCAACCACGTCGCTCATGCCATCCGCGTGGTTCACATCATCGAGTCGGTGGCGATCGAGACCCGGGCGACCATCGGTCACCTGATCGGTGCCGGCACCGTGCCCGACCCGGCCACCCTGCCGGGCGGTCCACCCGACGTCGTTCTCGGCAACCCGCAGCGCCCTGGCATGGTCACCGGCATCGACAACGCCGGGCTGGTGGCGTTGGCCCGCCAGCACCGCTGCTGCATCGGCGTCGTTCCCTACGTCGGCGATTTCGTGCCCTTTGGTGCCCCGTTGGCCCGGGTTTGGTTCGATCCCGGCCATGAGGACGCCCCGAGTGCCGAGCAGGTCCGGGACCACATCGCCCTCAGCCGCGAGCGCACGATGGGCCAGGACGTCGCCTTCGGGTTTCGTCAGCTGGTCGACATCGCCGAGAAGGCGCTGTCGCCCGGCATCAACGATCCGACCACGGCGGTGCAGGCGCTCGACCAGATTCACGACCTGCTGCGGCGCTTGGCGGTGGCCGAGTACCCGACCGGGTATTACGTCGACGAGCCGGGGGCGCTGCGCGCCATGCGGCCGACGCATCGCTGGGAGGACTACCTCGACCTGGGCCTCACCGAGATCCGCCAGTACGGCGCCGGATCGGTCCAGGTCCAGCGCCGCCTCAGCGCCGTGCTGGCCGATCTCTCGCTCGCCACCGCCGATGCACCGCTCCGGGCGGTGCCTGTCGACGAGCACCGCAAGCTGCTCGACCGTTCGATCATCGCCGGTCTCGCCGATCCCCACGACCGGGCGCTTGCGCTCATCCCCGACGAGCAGGGCCTGGGCGGAGGACCACACTGAGCGCCGCTCGGCACGTCTTCGCGACGCAACTCGTCGTGTCCCGGGTCACACTGCTAGCGTTCGCTGCTGACACGCACGGAGGGACCGCAGCACATGAAAAAACGCATGGACAGGGCATGGCGCTGGCTGGCCGTCAACATGGGCAAGCACGCCCGCTACGTGTCGATCGTCGGGCTGGTGATCACGATCATCATGGGCTTCGGGTTGACCAACCTGGACTTCGCCACCGATCAGGACGCCTACCTGAACAAGAACGAGCAGGTCTACAAGGACAACGTCGAGTACCAGGACCTCTTCGGGGGCCAGGCGATGCTGGGCGCGATCCGCATCGAGGAGGGCACCACGCTGGAGGAGTTCCTCTCCCCCAAGAACCTCAAGATCTTCCAGGAGATCGAGAAGACGCTCGTCGCCAACGACAGCATCGAAGCCGTCGCCACGCCGTACAACACGATGGTGTTGTCGGACACGCTGATCCAGAAGGCAGCGCCAACCGAGGCACAGGTGAAGCAGCTGGCCGACGGCGAGATCACGGCGGCCAACCTTCCCACCCAGGCACTCCCTACTACGTCGATCGCAGGTGTATCGCTCGACACGGCGACTGCGGCAGCGAAGGCCGACGGCGACACGGACGAGGCTGAAGCGCGCGACAAGGACTTCGGGGAAACTGCTACCCGATTGCTCGCCATCCCCGAGGCCGACCGCACCCTCGACAACATCGAGTGGCGAAAGTTCCTGCTCTACGACAACACCGGCGCGGTCCGCGAGTCGCTGCTGCCCTTCTTCCCCAACCCCCAGACCACCCAGATCGTCACCCGTCTCAAGGGCAACATGTCGATCGAGCTCGAGGGCGACGCAGCCGTCTTCACCACCAACACGATCGACAAGGCGGCCGAGAACCTCGACCCCGCCGCCGAGGTCACCGTCATCGGCGCGCCGATCCTGCTGAAGGACATCAACGACTACCTCCGCGGCGGCATCCTCAAGCTGGGCGCCATCGCCGTCGTGGCGATGATCCTCATCCTGCTGCTCCTCTTCGACGTCCGCTGGCGCCTGTTGCCGCTAGGGGTGATCCTCATCGGCGTCACCTGGGCCTTCGGCCTGGCCGGTTACCTGGGCATCCCGCTGTCGCTGGTGACCATCTCGGGCCTCCCGGTCATGTTGGGCATCGGCATCGACTACGCCATCCAGATGCACAGCCGCATCGAGGAGGAGGTGCTCCTCGACCGGGAGGACCATCCGATTCAGGAGGCGGCGGTCAACCTGGGCCCGGCCCTGTTGGTCGTCACCTTCGACGCCATCTTCGCCTTCCTGGCCCTGCGCTTTGCCAAGGTGCCGATGATCCGCGACTTCGGCCTGTTGCTCGCCATCGGCATCGCCGTGATCTGCGTGGTGTCGATCATCGCCCCGTTGGCTGCCCTCGGCATCCGCGAGTACAAGTCGCCCACCAGCTCGGACAAGGACTACTCCGAGGGATGGCTGGGACGTTTCGTCGTCAAGATCGGCAGCCTGCCCTCCAAGCTGGCCGTCCCGTTTGCGATCGGCGCCTTGCTGATCTTCGTCGGTGGGCTCTTGGTGGAGTCGAGCCTGCAGATCCAGGGCGACCCGATCGACTGGGTCAACCAGAGTTCGCCGACGATCAAGAAGATCGACACGATCAAAGAGCAGACCAAGAGTTCCACCGAGCTGGGCATCTACGTCGCCTCCGACAACGTGTTCGATCAGGAGACGGTCGATTTCGTGCACAACTTCGCCTACCAGCAACGGCGTGAGCGCACCTTCGACGTCGATGGCAAGGAGAAGCCGGCGCTGCTGACCGCCTCGAGCATCGTCACCACGATGAGCGGCATCATCAACGTGCCCGGGGCCACCCCCAAGGGTGACATCCCACGGGGTCCCACAGCCGAAGCGGTTCAGGCCGCTTGGCAGGTGGCCCCGCCAAGCCTGCAGAAGTTCACCGCCACACCGCCCGAAGCATCGGACGGCACCTCCAAGAACATGAACCTGATCTTTCGGGTGGGGTACTCGTCGCTCAACGACGGCGAGGCCGTGGTCAAAGACGTGCGGGCCGACGTCCGGAGCGACTCACCCGAGGGCATCAAGGCGGTCCCCTCCGGGCTGGCCGTTGTCGGCGTCGGCCTGCTGGAGAACATCCAGTCCAACCGGATCCTGTTGACCTACATGTCCATCGCCTTCGTCGGCATCTTCCTCGCCGTGCGTCTGCGAAGCGTCGTGCGGTCGGTTCTGTCGCTGGTGCCGGTGATGATCGCCACCGGCATGGCCTCGCTGGTCGCCTTCGCCCTCGGGCTGGAGCTGTCGCCGATGACCGCCGTCGGCGGCCCGCTGATCGTGGCGATCTGTACCGAGTTCACATCGCTGATGCTGTTGCGCTTCGTCGAGGAACGAAAGCGGCACATGGCGCCACAGGAGGCGGCCGACACCGCCGCAGCTCGCACCGGGCGCGCCTTCATCGTCTCCGGGCTCACCGGGGTGGCGGGCGTGGCGGTGATCGCCACGTCGCCGTTGCCACTGCTGCGTGACTTCGGTGCCATCGTCGCACTCAACGTCGTCATCGCATTGGCCGCGGCACTCGTCATCCTGCCACCCATGCTGGTCTGGGCCGACCAGGAGGGCCGCGAGTGGGTCAGCCGCCATCTGGTCAGCGAGGAGGACCTGGCGGTCAGCCGAGGCGGCGGTGGCCGGCATCGCGTCAAGGACACCGGCTCGGTCGATGGTCCCAAGGCGGGCGACGGCGCCACCGACGCTCCCGCCCGAACGTAGGCCCGACAGGCGCCATCCGGTCCCCCATGGAGCTTGAGAGCGTCACCCCGGCGTCGTCCGAGGTGACGTTCTCGCTTTTAGGCGTCGAGTTCGGCCACCAGCTTCTTGGGCGCCACGGTTCGGTAGGCCTCGACGAGCACCCCGGCCACCTCGTCCCAATCGGGGTCGCGGTCGAGGCGCATGCCCAGCCAGCCGCGGTGCCCCACATAGGCGGGAACGTAGAACCGGTCGGGCTGGGTCTCCACCAGTTCGGCCTGGACACCCCGGGGTGCCGGGCACCAGATGCCCAGTTCGCCGTCGCCGTGATGGTCGTCATGAAACATCGCCAGCGTCTTCTTCTGGCGGATGAAGAACGACGGTGCACTGTGGCTGAGACGCTCGCTCACCTCCGGGAGACCGAGGCAGATGTTCCGCACCCCCGCCAGCGCCCGTTCCACCTGCTGCTCGTTGAATCCGTCGTCGCTCATAAGGATCAGTGTCGCGTGATCAACTGGCGCCGTGAAGAAGCCGCCACCCCCCAGTGCCCCTCCACCCGGCGAAAACCCTCGAACCGGGGAGCCGAAACGACTATCACACGGTTGTCCCCACTCCCCGGTTGCGGGCTTTCGGTCCGACCGCCTTGCCGCTCCCGACGACGGGCGGTGGCGACGGCTCGCCCTTGGCGGGATCCTTGGCCCCGCAGCGTTCATCGGAGCCTGGGTCGTCGGCAGCGCCGTGGCGGTCGACTACTCGCCGATCACCGACGCCATCAGCCGCCTGGCCGCCGTCGGCGCCGACACCCGTGTGCTGATGAGCGCCGGGTTTCTCGGGTTTTCGACCGCGTCGATCCCCGCCGCCGGCGCCGTGCGACGGGCGATCCCCGGCAGCGCCTGGGTCGGTGTGGTGGGCACCGGCCTGGCCACCGCCGCCGTCGCCGCCCTCCCGCTCGACCGCAACCCGGTGATCGACGCCGCCCACGCGCTGGCCGCCGGCGCCGGCTACGCCCTGTTCGTCTATGCCGCCGCCGCAGCGGCCAAGCCCCTGTGGGAAGCGGGTCGACGTTCGCTGGCCACCATCTCGATGTGCGTGGCCGTGCTCGCCTCGGCCGCCTTGGTGGCAACGCCGTTCGTCGAGGCCAGCGGCCTCCTGCAGCGCATCGGCCTCACCAGCCTCGATGTGTGGCTGGCGACCATATCGGCGCTGGTGCTGAGCGGGCGGCTGGCCATCGATCCCATCGGTTGATCGGGAAGTCCCGGGACAAACGTCCCGACCGTTCGGGACAGCGGGCCGATGTCCCCGGGACAGCTCGCCGGTCACGATGCTCCTGACATCATTAAAAGGAGGCTTCGATGAACCAGCCCACTTCCACCACGCCCCGACGGCGTCTCCGGCGAGGTTCGGCGATCGCGGCCAGCTTCGCAACGGTCCTCGCATTGGCCGGGTGTTCCTCCAGCTCAAAGTCCGACGAGTCCAAGGACACGACCGCCACAACGGCGGCCAGCGCTGACTCTGGGGGCGCCCCGATCGACAACGCACTGACGATTACGACGCCCGACATGGAATATGACGTGTCCGGGTCGCTGCGCCCCGGCGTCGGGGCAATCACCATGGACAACACCGACGACGTCACTCACATGTTGGCTTTTGCGCAGGTGAAAGACGGCGTCACCACCGACCAGGTCACGGCGGCGCTCGACAAGAGTGAAGAGGAGGCCGGCAAGCTGTTCGTCGACTCCGGCCCCGAAGGTCCGGCCCCGCTCGGCACCCCGGCGCTCGTCGGCCCCGGACAACGCTCGACCGTCACTGCACTCGACCTCAAGCCCGGCACCTACGCCATGATTTGTTTCCTCACCGACGACCAAGGGGAGCCGCACTGGAAGATGGGCATGGTCAAGGAGGTCGAGATCAGCGGCGACACGGCGACCGAGAAGCCTGAGAGCGATGGGACGATCACCCTGAACGACGACGCCATCACCATGCCGGACGACTTCAACGGCAGCGGCACCTTCCTGGTGACCAACACCGGCAAGAATCCCCACGCATTCTCCGTGGCCAAGCTGGACGCGGGCACCAGCCTCGCCACCTTCGCCGGCGCCGTCGGCCAGACGGAGCAGGCGGGCAAGTCGATCGACGTCGATGGTGGCGTGTTGGCCGGCGGGGTCGACGCACTCCTCCCCGGGCAGTCCGCCTACCTCACGCTCGATCTCGAGCCTGGGCATTACGGCTACATCTCACCCGAGGACATGAACAGTCCCGAACTGCCCCCGCAGCACGGTGAGTTCGACGTCGGCTGATCCGGGCTGCCCCGGAACGACGGCCGGGCCGATCCAGGAGATCGGCCTGAGCCGTCCGCGTCGAGCGAAACTCGGCGCGATGCGTCATGCTGAAGTCGTGGGTCCCGACAGCCGGCACCTGGCGTTGCATCGTGAGTGGCTTGGTGCCGGCGCGGTGGTCACGATTGCCTTGGCCGTCAGCGCACTGGTGCTCCTGCGCATCGCCAACCAGGGTCGGCCGGTGGACACCTGGTGGTTAGGAAGCGCGATCATCGCCGTCGGGCTTGGCGCCGTCGGGCTGATCCTCACCGCCAAGGTGCCATCCAACATCATCGGGTGGCTGTTCCTGGCCGGTGGACTGAGCGAGGCGGTAATGGGCCTCGGACGGGAATGGGCGGTCTACGTCGAACTCGGCGGACATCACCTGCCCGGCGCATCGTTGGCCGGGTGGCTGGGTACCTGGCCGTTGGTTCCGGCGATGGTGACGTTCCCGCTGATCCTGTTGTTCTTCCCTGACGGCGCCCTGCCCAGCCCGAGGTGGCGGCCGGTACTGTGGTTGACGCTCATAAGCGCTGGCGGCGGGATCATCCAGGCGGCGACCAGCTACGGGCCCTACACCACCGACATGCCCGGGCTCACCAACCCGATCGGCATCCACTGGGCCGGTCTGGACGTGCTGGGAAGGGCTTCCCAGGCCGGCTACGCAGCCGCCGTCCTGCTGGCCATCGCGTCGCTGGCCGCTCGCCGACGAGGCGCCGATCCCGTGACGAGGCAGCAACTCAAGTGGGTCTCAGCAGCGGGGGTTCTGCTCGCCGTCGAGTTGCTCCTCGAGGTCATCCCCGGGCACGGCCCGCTCGGCTTCACCACCTGGACCGGGCCGCTGACCGTGGTGCTGTTCCTCGGGTCGATCGTGATCGCCGTCCTCCGCTACCGGCTGTGGGACCTGGACCTGCTGATCAGGTGGTCGGTGGTCTACGGCACGCTGACCCTCGTCGTGGCGCTCGCCTACCTGGCTGTGGTCGTCGCCACCGGGGCCATAACCAACCGCCAGGTGTCCTTGGGCCCATCGTTGCTGGCCGCATCGCTCGCCGTGGCGGTCGTGGCGTTGCTTCGAGATCGAGTCCATCATTGGGTGGAGCGGGCCCTGTACGGCGACCGTCAGGACCCGTACCGAGCGCTGACCACCCTGGGTGAGCGGCTGGACGCACCCGGCTCCAGCGATGATGTGCTCACCGAAGTGGTCGACGCGATCGCCCAGTCGTTGCGCCTGAGCTACGTCGCCGTGATCGTGCCGATCGAGGGGTTGGTCGCCGACATCGGCACCCCCGGTGCCCACGTTTACCGGATCCCGCTGGTGTTTCGAACCCACGAGGTGGGTCAGCTGGCCGTCAGTCCGCGAGCCGGTTCTCGCCTCAGCGCATCGCAACGGGGGGTGCTGGCCGACCTGGCCCGTCCGGTGGCCGCCGTGCTTCAGGCGGTGGCGGCCGGACGGGCGCTCGAATCGTCGCGCCTGGACTTGATGACGGCGCGCGAGGCGGAGCGTCGGCGCGTTCGTCGGGATCTCCACGATGGGTTGGGTCCGGCGCTGGCAGCAACACGCATGAAGCTCGACGGTGCGCTGTTGCTGATCGACCGGAATCCGGAGCGGGCCAAGGCGATACTGACCAAGCTGGCTGACGAGGTGGCCGGCACCGTCGACGACGTCAGGCGTCTGGTCGACGATCTTCAGCCGTCCGTGCTGGCTGAGATCGGGCTGGTGGCCGCAGTGACCGAACAGGCACGCGCTTTCACCGGCCCGGTGGAGTCGGGCGGTGCGCTCACAGTCGAGGTGCAGGCTCCCGCCCACCTCCACGGACTCGCCCCCGGTGTCGAGCTCGCCGCCTACCGAATCGCGTGCGAGGCCTTGGCAAACGTGGCCCGTCACGCCCATGCCAGCCGCTGTCGGGTCACGCTGGGCGGCGGCGATGACCTGCGGTTGCGGGTGGACGACAACGGGGTCGGCATCGGCTCCGATGCTCGCGTCGGGCTGGGCACGATTTCGATGGAGGAGCGGGCGGCCGAGCTGGGAGGCACCTGTCGCATCGGCGCCTCGCCGCTGGGAGGAACTCAGGTGGCGGTGAGCATTCCGAGCCGCCCCGTCCCAGCGCATGGGTCCAACCCGACACCGCCACCTCAGGCGACAACATCAACTCCCTCGAGCGCTCCCCAGCCTCGACTCGACGAAGCCACGAACCGATGAGCGAACAACCGATGAGCCCCGAACCTGTGACCGCTGAACCGCTGGACCGAGATGTGATTCGGGTGCTGATCGCCGATGATCACCCGATGTTCCGAGATGGCCTCCGCGTGGTGTTGTCCACCGAGCCCACCCTGGAGGTGGTGGGCGAGGCCGCAGATGGACCAGAGGTGGTTGAGCTCGCCGAGAAGCTTCAGCCCGATGTCATCGTGATGGACCTCAACCTTCCGTCGCTGAACGGTATCGAGGCCACCCGTCAGGTGGTCGCAGCCAACCCGCACATCGCCGTGCTGGTGCTCACCATGTTCGATGACGACGACAGCGTCTTCTCCGCCCTGCGCGCCGGAGCGCGGGGCTACCTCCTCAAGGGCGCCGGCCACGAGGACGTCGTGGCAGCCATCCGGGCGGTCGTCGCCGGCGCAGCCATCTTCGGTCCAGCGATCGCGCGCAGGATTCAGCGCTATTTCACCGTCCCCCAACGGGTCGCTCCGTTTCCACAGCTGACCGACCGCGAGCGTGAGGTGCTGGAACTCGTCGCCCGGGGCCAAAGCAACCCGGACATCGCCCAGACCCTCTACATCTCCGAGAAGACGGTCCGCAACCACGTGTCGAACCTGTTCACCAAGCTTCAGGTGGCCGATCGGGCCCACGCGATCGTGCGCGCCCGGTCGGCAGGGCTCGGCGGGGCCTGAACTCTCGAGCCGGTACCGAAGCCCTCGAACCGGCCCGAAAACTCGAAGTGGGGAGTGCAAACGACCGCCTGGCGGTCGTTTGCACTCCCCACTTCGGACGTTTTCGTCCGCGTTGCTCCGGGCTGGTTGCCCCGGGCTGGTCGTAGGCTGGGTACCGCTAGCCGCCCAGACCCCCGAGGAAGCCTCCGCCGCCGCCGCCGCTGCCTCCGGCCGCCGCCGGACCACCGAGTGCACCCTCGGACGGCTGGACGAGCACGAACCCTTGGCCGGCGAAGGCCATCTGGAACGTCTCCCCGGTGCCGCCCCGCAGCATCGATTTCATGCCGCCGGTGTCGGTCTTGATGTTCATCTGCACCCCGGCACTCCACAGCACGACCGCCTGAGCATCACCGAAGGTGGCCTGCTGGGTGACGTCGAGCATCACCGGCGGGCCGTCGGTGGTGACCGCGACGTATCCGGTGCCCCGCAGCACCACGTTGTAGAGCCCACCGGCCTGCATGCCTGCCATGCCGCTGCCGACCCGCTGGATGTCCCACTCGATCGAGTCCGAGAAGGCCAACACGTTGCGTCCGTTGACCGACACCATGTCGTTCTCGAGGTACATGATGATGATGTCGGTGGCCTGGTCGGCGATGAACACCTCACCCGAGCCCGTGACCTTCATCACGTTGACGCCCTCGCCGGTGACCGCCTTCTTGAGCATCTTCGTCATGCCGCCGGAGCCGGTGTTCTCGAAGCGGGCGTCGCCCTGGTAGGCGACCATCGAGCCCATGCGGGCGTTGACCGGGCCGTAGGCCAGGTTGATCTTGAGCAGCTTCTTGTTCTGGTGGACGAACTGGTCGGTCGCCTCCGCCTCGGAGAATGTGGTCAGTTCGTTGCAGTGGATAGGCATAGGTGTTCCCCCTCGTCGCGGTGCCTCTAGACCGTACCGAACGCACCGCCCATGTCCACGCGTTTCTGCGCCGCTTCCTTCGATTCCCGTTGCCGCCGGGGGCCCCGGCGCCGTCGGCACACGTAAGACGGCATACGTCCGACCGTCGAGCGCTACTCCGACGCGACGAGAGATTCGGGCCGGCGGGTCAGCTTCGCCACCTCGTCGGCCCGGGCCATCGTGGTGTCGACCATCGACTCCAACCCCTCGCGAGCGGCGCTGTCACGATCGACGATCACCTCTCGGCCGTCGGTTAACAGGTGGGTGGCGTTCTCCTGCGATGCGGCGACGACCCCGGCAGCCTTGACCAGATGGTGACGGAACATGCCGACGTCGAAGGCACCGTCGCGCACCCGGGCGTTCTCCATCGCCTTGGCGTTGGGAACCTTCACCGAGTGCACCACCCCCACCAGGCTCAGCGCCCGCAGCACGTAGTAGCTGACGTCGTACTCCCACCAGTAGAAGCCCTGCCGGGCCGAGGCCGGGTAGTGATGGTGGTTGTTGTGCCAGCCCTCGCCCATCGTCAGGGCGGCGATGATCGCCGAGTTGCGGCTGGTGTCGTTGGTGACGAAGCGACGACGCCCCATGACGTGGGCCAGCGAGTTGACCAGAAACGTGGCGTGCCACAACAGGACGGTCGAGACGAAGAAGCCGAGCACCAGGCCCGACCAGCCGCCGACGAGGACGCAGAACACGGCCAGGGTGAGCGGACCGATCCAGTCCTTCTCGTTGATGAAGCGGATCTCCGGGTATTTGGCAAAGTCGGAGATCACCTCGGTCGGCGTCGGCGAGGACTTCTCCGAGAGAATCCAGCCCATGTGGCTCCACCAGAAGCCCTTGATCGGCGAGTGCAGGTCACGGTCGGTGTCGGAGAAGCGGTGGTGCAGCCGATGGTTGCCCGCCCACCACAGCGGGCCCTTCTGCATCGCCATCGAGCCACCGAAGGCCAAGATGAACTGAAACACCCTCCCGGTTTTGTAACTGCGGTGGGCGAAATAGCGGTGGTAGCCGGCGGTGATGAAGAACATGCGCACCGTGTAGGTGCCGATCGCCAGGACGACGGCGGTGGTGCTGATGCCAGTGAAGATCAGGGCCAGCGGCGTCAGGTGGACGAGAAAGAACGGGATGGACGATCTCACCTGGACGCGCTCGTCAGGAAGTCGGCCATGGGTGGCGATGGTCACGGGGGCCTCGGCAGGTTGGGGCGGGTTCGCCGGAGCACTACGGCGGGACAGCGCAGGAGCGGGGGATTGCTGAACAGAGCGGTGGTTGCTGAACAGGTGAGGATACCACCAGCATCAGGCGATTTGCGTTGGACAGCCGTCACATAACGGCGGAACACCAATGTTCCCATGCCGTCTTCGATCAGCGCCGTCACCACTTCATGGATGGTGGTGCCGTTTGGGTGCACGATCGTTCGCCGAAACCCGGGCCGTCCGAAGCTTGCGCCGTTCATCGAAAGTCACGAGACCTCAGCCCGCCGCGGCTGCCGCTGCCGCCGCGCCGCTGAGGCCCTCGGCCTGCGTCCGCTCCGACGGGCACCGGCAGGGGGTCGAAGCGTTCGGCGGCCACCGCCACCACGTCGTCAACCGTGCGCTCCAGACGGCCGGTCACCACCAGGGCAGGTGCGTCGCGGGCCAGGCGCCGGTACCGCACCCAGCAGCCCGGCGAGCACACGACGTTGACCAGCCCGGTTTCGTCCTCCAGGTTCAAAAAGATCGTCCCGCCGGCGGTCTGGGGCCGCTGGCGATGGGTGACGATGCCACCGACCGACACCTTGGTGCCGTCCGGCGACGACAACAGCGCCTGAGCGGTCGAGATGCCGAGAGCGTCGAGGCGGTGGCGGACAAACCGGGTGGGGTGCCCATCGGCCGACACGCCGGTGGCCCACAGGTCGGCCTGTGCCTCCTCCCACTCGGCCATGCCCGGCAACCGAGGCGCCTCGGCGCCGGTGACGATGCCCTCCAACCGGTCGGGCGAGCCCTGGGCGGCCGCCCCCACCGACCACAGCGCCGCCCGCCGCCCCAACGGTTGTCCGCTGCGATGGGGATCGGCGAAGCCCCCGAGCGCTCCCGCGGTGGCCAGCGCTTCGAGCTGTTGGCGGCTCAGCCCCGCCCGGCGGGCCAGGTCCTCCACCGAGGCGTAGGGCCGTTCGGCGACCACTTGAGCGGCGGCATCCTCACCCAGGTGGCGCACGCTGGCCAGCCCCAACCGCACCCGGGGCTGGGGCCGATCGCGGTTCCAGCGGTAGCGACGATCGGGCGGCGGCGCCCCACCCCCGTCGACCAAACCGGTCCCGGCGGCGCCGTCGATGTCGGGACCGATGTCGGGACCGATGTCGATGTCAATGTCGATGTCAGGGACATGGGGGATCAACCGGCTGCCGGAGGTGCCCCCTGGCCACCACAGCGTGCTCATGACCCCCGAGGTGGCCACGTCGGGGGCATCGACCTCCACCCGGTGGCGCCGGGCGTCCTGCACCAGCGAGTGGGGCGACCAGAAGCCCATCGGCTGGGCATCGAGCAGCCCGGCCAGAAACGCCGCCGGTTCGTGGTACTTCAACCAGGCGGAGGCGTACACCAGGTAGGCAAAGCTCACCGAGTGGCTCTCGGGGAAGCCGTAGTTGGAGAAGGCGGCCAGCTTCGACCACAGCTCCTCACGGGTGGCTTCGTCCAGCCCGTTGGCGGCGGTGCCCTCATCGAAGCGGCGGGCCAGGACGGCCATGGCCTTGGCCGACCGCTTGGACGCCATCGCCTGGCGCAACTGGTCGGCCTCGGTCGGGGTGAAGCCGGCCACGTCGATCGCCAGCTGCATCAGCTGCTCCTGAAACAGCGGCACGCCCAGGGTCTTCTTCAGTGCCGGCTCGCACAGCGGGTGCAGGTAGGTCACCGGCTCCTCCCCCCGGCGGCGTCGCAGGTAGGGGTGCACCGAGCCGCCCTGGATCGGGCCGGGCCGGATCAGCGCCACCTCGACGACCAGGTCGAAGAAGCAGCGGGGCTGCAGCCGGGGCAGGGTGGCCATCTGGGCCCGGGACTCCACCTGGAACACCCCGACCGAGTCGCCCTGGCACAACATGTCATAGACGTCGTCGTCCTGGGGCAGGGCCGCCAGGTCGATCGTCTCGCCCCGGGTGGCCGTGATGTGGTCGACCGTGGCGTGCAGGGCGGTCAGCATGCCCAGCCCCAGAAGGTCGAACTTCACCAGCCCGGCCGCCGCGCAGTCGTCCTTGTCCCACTGCAGCACCGAGCGGTTCTCCATGCGGCCCCACTCGGTGGGGCACACCTCGACCACCGGCCGGTCGCACATCACCATGCCGCCCGAGTGGATGCCCAGGTGCCGGGGCGCGCCCTGCAGCTGCCCGGCCAGGTCGATGACCGCGTCCGGGGCGCTGATGCCCTCGGGACGACCCTCCCCCGGCTTGGGCAACGGCCCCCACCGGCCCAGCTCCTTGGCCCAGGCGTCCTGTTGGCCCACCGAGTAGCCCAGCGCCTTGGCCGCGTCGCGCAGCGCCGAGCGGCCACGGTAGGTGATCACGTTGGCCACCTGGGCGGCGTGGCTGCGGCCGTGGCGCTCGTAGACGTACTGGATCACCTCCTCCCGGCGACCCGACTCGATGTCGAGGTCGATGTCGGGCGGCCCGTCGCGCTCGGGCGACAGGAAGCGCTCGAACAGCAGCCCCAGGCGCACGGCGTCGGCCTTGGTGACCCCGAGGGCGAAGCAGGCCGCCGAGTTGGCCGCCGAGCCCCGGCCCTGGCAGTAGATGTCGTTGCGGCGACAGAACGCGACGATGTCCCACACGACGAGGAAGTAGCCGGGAAACCCCAGCTGCTCGATCACCCCCAGCTCGTGGTCGATCTGGGCCCAGGCCCCCGGCGCGGTCTCGGCCCGGCGTGTGCCGTAGCGCACGACGGCACCGTCCTCGACCAGGCTTCGCAGGTAGGCCATCTCGCTGACCGGGGTGCCGTCGGGGCCGGGCGGGCACGGGTACGGCGGCAGCGACGGTGCGACCAACGACAAGTCGAACGCGCACTCCCGGCCCAGCGCCGACGCGGCCTGCACCACCCCGGGATAGCGGGCGAAGCGGGCGAGCTGCTCGGCCCCCGAGCGCAGGTGGGCGCCACCGTTGGCGGGCAGAAAGCCGTCGCTGTGATCCAGGCTGGAGCGGGCGCGGATCGCCGCCATCGCCCCGGCCAGGCGGCGGGCGGCCGGGGTGGCGTAGTGGACGTTGTTGGTCGCCAACGGCCGCACCCCCGCCGAGGCGGCCAGGCGCACCAGGGCATCGTTGCGGGCCGAGTCAAGCGGGTCGCCGTGATCCCACAGCTCGGCGAACACCGAGTCGGACCCGAACGCCGCTGTGAGCGCCCGCAGCTCCCGGGCGGCCGCCCGCGGCCCGTCGGCGACCAGCGCCGCCGGCACGGTGCCCTTACGGCACCCGGTGAGGGCGGCCCAGTGCCCGCGGGCCCGTCCGGCCGCCTCGGCCAACTCGGCAAAGCTCAGCCGTGGCCGGCCCTTCTCCCCCGCCATCTGGGCGGTCGACAGCAGCGTGCCCAGCCGGGCGTATCCCTCGGGGTCGCGTGCCAGGATCACCAGGTGGCGGGCCGCCGGGTCGTGGCTGGTGCCCTCACCGGCGCGCGGTTCGGCCGCCCCGATCGACACCTCGGCGCCGAACACGGTGGGCAGCCCGGCCTCCCGGGCCGCCTCGGCGAAGCGCACCACGCCGTAGAAGCCGTTGTGGTCGGTCAGCGCCAGCGCGTCCAACTCGAGCGCCACCGCCTCGTCGACCAGCTCCTCCGGCGAGGATGCCCCGTCGAGAAAGCTGAAGTGCGAGTGGGCGTGCAGCTCGGCATATGCGGTACCGGGGCGGCGCCTGCCAGCGCCCCCCGGACGCGGGCGACCCCGGACTCCCCCACGTTGACGAGGCTCGTGATCGTCGCCTCGCGTCGCTGGTTTGTCCGGGTCGACACCGGGTGGGGAGGGACCCCGTTGCGTGGCGCGGCCGGGCGATCCAGAGACCGCCGAAAGCTGGGCTTCCAGCTCCGACCACGACTTCGCCGGGTTTCTCCATCCCACGGAGCCACCTTATCGAACGCCTGTTCGTTTTCAAGCGGCGAAGGTCGCCACCGGCCGTCACGCCCCAAGCTGCATCAGACCGCTGCGCCCGCGGGCCGCCGCCGATCAGGGCGCTACGAAGACGATGAGGGACTGCAGCTCCTCCTGGGTGCCGATGGCGATGATCACCTCGCCCTTGGAGATCACCTCGTCGGGCGAGGGGTTGGTCTCGAAGCTGCCGTCGCGGCGACGCAACGCCAGCACCAACGCGCCGGTTTCGTCGCGCAGGTGGGTGTCGCGCAGCGTCTTGCCGACGAGCGGCGACCCCTCAACCACCGCCACCTCCTCCAAGCGAAATTCGAGCGACTTTTCGTGCATGACGACGTCGACGAACTCGGCCACGTGGGGGTGTAGCACGAAGGCCGCCATGCGCACGCCGCCGATGCTCTGCGGGTTGACCACCCGATCAGCGCCGGCCCGCATCAGCTTCTCGCCGCTGTCCCGGCTGCGGGCGCGGCTCACGATGAACAGGTCGGGGTTGAGCGACCGGGCGCTGAGGGTGATGAAGGAATTTTCGGCGTCGCCATCGACCGCCGCCACCAACGCCGCAGCGCGGTCGATGCCGGCCTGGCGCAGCACCTCGTCGGTCGTGGCGTCGCCGATCACCACGCGATGCTCGACACCGTTCACCTTGTCGGGTTCGATCTCGACGATCACCAGTTCCTGTTTGGTCTCGGCGATCTCCTCGGCGATGGCATGGCCGACAAGGCCCCAACCGCACACGATCACGTGGCCGCTCACCGAAGCGATCGACTGGTTCATACGTCGTCTCCCTAGCAACTCGTTGACTCGGCCTTCGATGACACCCTCGACGATCACGCTGAAGGCGTACAGCGCTGAGGAGACCCCCACCAGGATCAGCACGACGGTAAAGGCGACACCCAGCCGCGACAGCGGCTCCACCTCGCCGAAGCCCACCGTCGACACCGTCATGACCGTCATATACACCGCGTCGAGCGGGCTGAAGCCCAGGAACAGGTAGCCGACGATGCCGAACGCCAACACGCCGAACAGGGCGATCATCGCTCCCGCCAGACGCCGCCCTTGCCCCATCGCCCGACACACTACGGGCGGATCCGCTCCGGTACGCGAAGTGTGCCGCTCTCGCGTCGTGAGGAGCGCGAGAGCGGCACACTTCGCGGTGCTCCCACTTGGTCAGCATGCGTTTGCGCCGTTCGCACCCGGCACCTCTCGGCCGGGCCGACAGCCTCTACGCTGTTGGGGTGGCCGACCGATCGTTGCTCTGGGACGGCCCGCTGAGGCGTTGGCACCCCACACAGGTGGTCGTCGTCGGGTTCATCGCCGTCATCCTCACCGGCGCAGCCTTGTTGCACCTGCCGATAGCCACAGACGGGGTCGAACACAGCTTCCTCGATCGGCTCTTTACCGCAACCTCGGCGGGCACCGTTACCGGCCTTCAGGTGGTCGACACCGCCACCGGCTGGACCCATTTCGGGCAGGCCGTGATCATGGTGCTCGCCCAGATCGGCGGGTTCGGGCTGATGGCGTTCTCGTCGGTGGTCGCCGTCGCACTGGCCGGCAAGCTGGAACTGCGCCACCGCCTGGCCACCCAGGCCGAGGTGAACCTCGCCGGCGGAGCCGACTTCAAGGCGGTGATCCTCGGGGTGTTCCGCTGGTCGATGGGCATCGAGGCGACGGTGGCGGTGGCGCTGTTCGGCGGCTTCGTCATCATCCACGGCGAGCCGCTGGGACGGGCGGCATGGCTGGGGCTGTTCCATGCGGTCACCTCGTTCAACAACGCCGGGTTCGCCCTGTTCAGTGACAACCTGGCCGGCTTCGTCGACGATCCGTGGACCTCCGGGGTGATCGCCACGTCGATCGTGCTCGGCGGCATCGGCTTCCCGGTGTTGATGGAGCTGCGTCGCCTCTACCGCCGCCCCCGACGCTGGTCGCTGCACACCAAGATCACCCTCGTCGCCACAGCGCTGCTCATCGCCGGCGGAGCGCTGGCCGTGCTCGTCATCGAGTGGTCCAACCCGAACACCCTCGGGCCGATGGGCATCGCCGACAAGGCGATCGCCGGTCTCTTCCAGGGCATTACCCCCCGCACCGCCGGATTCAACACGATCGACTACGGCGCCATGCGCGAGTCGTCGATCGTGGTCACCATCGTGTTGATGTTCATCGGCGGGGGCAGTGCCTCCACCGCAAGCGGCATCAAGGTGACCACCTTCGCCGTCCTGGCGTGGGTGATCTGGGCCGAGCTGCGCGGTGACCGTGAGGTGGACTCGTTTCGGCGCCGCATCCCGGCGGTCGCCCAGCGTCAGGCCCTCACCGTGGCGCTCAGCGGGGTGGCCCTGGTCACGGTCTCTACGATGGCGCTCGTGACCTTCGACCGCATCCCCCTGGGCGACGGCCTGTTCGAGGCCACCAGCGCGTTCGGCACGGTCGGGTTGACCACCGGGATCACCCCGACGCTGAGCGCTGCCTCCCGCGTGGTGCTGATCGTCATGATGTTCATCGGGCGCGTCGGGCCCGCCACCCTGGGCGCCGCCCTCGTGTTGCGGGAAAACACCCGGCGCTACCGCTATCCCGAGGAGCGACCCCTCATTGGCTGAGACCGTCCCGTCCCATCCCACGTCTCCCGCCTTCGCCGGGCCGCCCCGAAGCGCCGAGCGCCTGCGCCGCAGCGACACGGTGCTGGTCATCGGCCTGGGCCGATTTGGATCGGCACTCGCCACCTCGCTCGAGGACATGGGCCACGATGTGCTCGGCGTGGACCTCGACCCAGGCCTGGTCGCCGACCACGCCAACGCGCTCAGCCAGGTGATGGAGGCGGACACCACCCGGCTGGACACGCTGCGCCAGATCGGCGCCGAAGACGTCGGGGCGGCGGTGGTGGCGATCGGCACCGACATCGAGGCATCGATCCTCACCACCGCCGCCCTCGTCGACCTGGGCGTGACCCCGATCTGGGCCAAGGCGCTCACCGAACCCCATGCCCGCATCCTCGAGCGCATCGGCGCCAGCGAGGTGGTTTTCCCCGAGCGGGACATGGGCGTGCGGGTGGCCCACCAGGTCACCGGCCGCATGATCGACTGGTTCCAGCTCGACGACGGCTTTGCCCTGGTCGAGACGCGGGCCCCGACGTCGATGATCGGCCAGACCCTTCAGGAGAGCCAGGCGCGGCGACGTTTCGGCGTCACCGTCGTCAGCATCAAGCCGGTCGGCTCGGCGTTCACCTACGCCACCGCCGACACGGTGATCGGCCAGGGTGACGTGCTGCTGGTCGCTGCCGACACCAAGGCGGCCGAGGAGTTCACCAAGCAACGGTGACCAACGTCTGACATGCTCGACGCCGGGGCGATCCGCCCTGCGTAAGGAGGCACCCTTGGCTACCGACGATTCAGAAGGCCAACCGCAGCTGGACCCGCTACCCGAGGACTGGGACCGGGCCTTGGCGATCGTGGCCCACCCCGACGACATGGAGTACGGCGCCGCCGCGGCCGTCGCCCGCTGGACCGCTGCCGAAAAGTCGGTGGCCTACGTGCTGGTCACCCGCGGCGAGGCCGGCATCTCGACGCTGGCTCCCGAGCAGTGTGCGCCGCTGCGGGCCGAGGAGCAGCGCCGCAGCTGCGCTGCGGTCGGCGTCACCGAGCTGTCGTTTCTCGACCACCCCGATGGCCTGGTCGAGGCCGGCCTCGAGCTGCGCGCCGACCTGGCCGGAGCGATCCGGGCCCATCGGCCCGAGGTGATCGTGTCGATCAACTACCGCGACACCTGGGGTATGCCCGGCTGGAACCACGCCGATCACCGCCACGTCGGCGTGGCGCTGTTGGATGCGGTCCGCGACGCCGCCAACCCGTGGGTGTTCACCGACCGTGGCCAACCCTGGGAGGGCGCGCGATTCGTGGCCTTCGGCGGCTCCCCCCAGGCCACCCATTGGGTTGACACCACCGCCAGCCACGCCGCGGGCATGGCCTCGCTGGCCGAGCACCGGGCCTACCTCGACCACGTCGACGCCACCCCCGGCGCCACCGAGGCCTGGCTGACCGGGATGGCCGCCGACCAGGGCGCCCGCTTCGGCGTCGACTACGCCACCGTGTTCGAATTGGTGCCCCTCTAGCCTGGGCCGACGATGACCACCACCTTGGGCCAGATCAACCTGTTCGTCGCCGACATGACCGCCACGGTGGCGTTCTACCGACTTCTCGAGCTCGATGTGGCCGACCCGTACGACTGGCCGGAGGGCTCCGGCGCGCAACACGTCGACGTGCACTTCGGGGGCGACTTCTACATCGCCTTCGACAACCACGCGATGGCCCGGATCTGGAACCCGCAGTTCGACCCGGACCGCGGCGGCGGCAACGCCGTCATCGGCCTCATGGTCGCCGGGCGGGCCGACGTCGACCGCCTGTACGACCAGGCCCGGGCCGCCGGGTACGAGGTTGGGGTGGCGCCCTACGACGCGTTCTTCGGGTCCCGCTACGCCATCGTCTTCGACCCGGACGGCAACCAGGTGGGCATCAAGTCGCCCATCGAGGCCGACCGGAAATACGTCCCAGAGCTCTGAGGGTCGCCTGCGGTGATGCCGCGGCCGACGCCCGCGTGGCACATTGGGGGCCATGGGACTTCTCAGTTGGATCATCTTCGGCCTGATCGCCGGTGCCATCGCCAGGCTGCTCGTGCCCTCGGGGAGGGGCGGACGCGACCTGGGTTGCATCGGCACGGTGTTGCTGGGCGTGATCGGCTCGCTGATCGGCGGAACGGTGGCCAGCCTCATCGACGGCGAAGGCATCGACTTTGCCGCCAGCGGGCTGATCGGCTCGGTGCTGGGTGCGTGCGGACTGCTCGTCCTCGTCCGGGTGCTCAGCCGATGAGCCTCGACATCGGGTCGGGCGCCCCTCCCGCACCGCTCTACGAGCGGGTCGGAGGTCACGACTTCTTCGAGCGGCTGGTCGACGAGTTTTACGACCGGGTCGAGGCGGACGCAGAGCTGCTGTCGCACTACCCCGACGTCGACGACCTTCAGGGCGCCCGCGACCGGCTGCGCATGTTTCTCGAGCAGTTCTGGGGCGGGCCCACCACCTACGCCGAGCAGCGCGGCCACCCCCGCCTGCGCATGCGCCATGCGCCGTACCGGATCGACGTCACGGCCCGCAACCAGTGGCTGGCCGCAATGGCCGGCGCCATCGACGTGCTCGAGGTGGCCGAGCCCGAGCGCGGCGAGCTGATCGCCTACTTCGCGTCGGCCGCCGACCACCTGGTCAACGCCCGCTAAGCCGTTGCTGGAGGGCACCCGGGCGCCACTGCGAACGATGGTTTGAGCCACGATCTCCGTCGGTACGATCTCGACATGCCCCACCCAGCCCCCGAGCACGCCGCCGGCCGGTCCAGCTCGCCCGTCGCCCCGACCCTGCGCGATGCATCAGCCCTCAGCGATGCCTCCACGTCGCACGATGACGCAGGCCCAAGCGACACCGATGCTGCGATGATCGACACGATCATCCCGTCGACGCCCAGGTCGGCCGCACGCGCCGTCACCGCCGACGAGTTGGCGGCCGCCGATGCGGTGGCCCTTGAGACGCCCTACCTGTTCGGCCGACGGCTGCCGGACACCACCCGGGCCGAGCGGGGCCGCCGCGCGGTGACGATGAGCGCGGTGGTCGCCCACCGCTTCGGGCCGGTCATGACCCACAGCATGCGCCACCGGCGTCTCAGCACCGACGACTGGGTGCCGGCGCTCCGCAGGACGTTCGAGGATCTGGGCACAACGTTCCTCAAGTTCGGCCAGCTGGTCGGCTCGGCGCCCGGCATTTTCGGCGACGATGTGGCCGACGAGTTCCGCAGCTGCCTCGACACCGGACCGCCGGTGCCCTTCGACGAGGTGAAGCGCCTCATCGAGGACGAACTGGGTCGCTCCTTGGAGGACGCCTACGCCCACTTCGACCCCAACCCGATCGGCCGGGCCTCGATCGCCGTCGTTCACCGGGCAACCACTCACGACGGGGCCGAGGTGGCGGTCAAGGTGCTGCGACCCGACGTCGAGCGGCGGGTCGCCGTCGACCTCGACCTGTTGCAGCCGCTGCTCGCCAAGGTGGTCGAGGCCACCGGCGAACAGGCCGCCGTGTCGATGCTCCAGCAGTTCGACGGGTTCCGTCAGCAGCTGGGCGAGGAGCTCGACCTGCGCAACGAGGCCCGGGCCATGGTCCACTTCAACCGCCTGCTCGGCCTGGTCGACCTGCCCAAGGTGACCGTGCCCGAGGTGTACCCGGAGCTGTCCAACCGGGGCGTGCTCACGATGGAGTTCATCGAGGGCGTGCCGGTGGACGACCTGGCGACGATCGACGGCTACGGCGCCGACGCGCCGATCGTCGTCCAGCAGGTGGTGCAGGCCTTCCTTTTGACCGCCCTTCGCTGGGGCACCTTTCACGGCGATGTGCACGCCGGCAACCTGTTGTTCCGCCCCGACGGCCGCATCGGGGTGATCGACTGGGGCATCGTCGGCCGGCTGGACGCCGACACCCACCTGTTGTTCAGGAGGATGATCGAGGCTGCGCTGGGCGACGACACCGCCTGGGCCGACATCGCGGCGATCTTCATGCGCCACTACGGCGAAGCGATCGAGGCCGCCCTCAACCTGGACGACGACGGGCTGATCGCGTTCATCAAGATGATGATCCAGCCGGTGCTGACCGCCCCGTTCGGTCAGGTCAGCCTGGCCGACATGATGCTGGCGCCCCAGCGGGCGGTTGCGGCCGCATCGGGGATCGATGCCGACGACACGTCGCCATTGACCAGGCTTCGACGCCTCAACGAACAGCGCAAGGCTCGCAAGCTGGTCGTCACCCAGGGTGCGGTGGCGACCGACTTCGACCGGGCGACCTTCCTGTTGTCCAAGCAGCTGATGTATTTCGAGCGCTACGGCAAGATGTACATGAGCGACGTGTCACTGTTTGAGGACCGTGAGTTCTTTACCGCTGCCCTCGCCGCCGACCCCGCCGTCCGTGGCCACGGCCAACCGGTCGAGTAGGCGAGGGCGCTCCCACGACCGTCGGCGACGCGCGACGTCAGCGATGACATCACCCGAGCATCTGCGTGGCGCGACCGGTTACCAACTCGCCGACCTGATCGTGACCCAGGCCGCTCGCCGCCCGCAGCGCCCGCTCGACAACGTCGACTGCGAGCGACCTGGCCCGCTCACCGGGCATCCCCCAGCCCTCAGCCTCCCGGGTGATCGCGTCGAGCCCGATCCGGATGAACTCGGTCTCGCCGGCGACCGACATGGCCGCGGTGGTTCGCAATCGCGGCCACAACACGGTCGGCACCGTGTCGTAGAGCGGCGCAAGGGTAGGCATGCCGGGTGCGGGGTACAGCAGCGACAGATTCTTGCCGTGGCCATCGGCGTTGCCGATGATCATGGTGAACGCGATCATCCGCACCAACCGATCGAGCTCGTCACCAGGATCGGCCGAATACCGCCTGAGCAGCGACGCAATCTGGGCGAATGTGGGGCCACCGCTCGACTCGTACTTGCCGCGCCCGCGATGGGCGTCGGGCATCACCCCGAGCGCCTGACAGGAATCCTCCTGATGAACCCGGCCGATCGTGCCATCGGCGGCTCTCAAGCGGTCGTAACGGGCCACGATCAGGCAATCGACCCCTTCGATCTGGTGCAGCTGAGGGTCGAGATCCCCCAAGCCAAGCCCTCGCGCCAAGCGCAAGGCGGCCGCCTCGGCGCTCACCAGCCCGGGAAACCGCTGATCATCGATCTTGAGGATGTGGGTCGAGGGCTGCCCGCCGACCGGCCGACCCCAGCCGCGCTCGGTGGCGACCAACAGCAGCTTGTTCTGAAGCCCGGCGAGCGACAGTTCGGTGTCATCTCGCACCCCCAGGCCAGGTCCGAGACCGACGATCTCGGCGTCGAACTCGTTGACGCCGTACTGCTCCACCGCCCACGAGCTGCGATCCGGTGGCTCATCACCGGCGAGAATCACCAGCGCCCCGGCAGTTTCGCGTCCAAAGCGGGCCAGCAGCCCATGGGTGTCGTTGGTGGCCACGCCGGCGAGCGACGCCATCGATTGAAGGTGGGCACCCTCCGGGAGCAACCCACGCAAAAACGCCGAGGCGTCCTGCGGGCGGGCCTGGAGTGGCAGCGAACACGACAGCACCGGCAGGTTGCCGGGCCACCTGCCGAGCGACGCGGCCGTGTAGCGACAGCGCAGATCCCAACCCCGCTTGGCGGTGAAATCGGCCACGTGGGTGTCGTTCCACCAACACCGAAGGGGCTGCTTCCTAGCCATCGGTTGCCAGTTCCGTCGCGGCCGACCCTTCTTCATCGGTCAACATTTCCGCCTCGATCCGCACCCCCAGCTCCTGGAGCAACCGCAGGGTTCGCTCGATGAGGATCGTCGATTGCCCGGCCTCGATCCGAGCAAGGTAGGTCCGATCCATGTTGACGGCGCGTGCCAGATCCTCCTGGGTGAGGTGGCGCTCCCGGCGGGCCTCGCCGATGGTTCGGCCCAGATCCTCGGGCGAGCGAATCACAAACCGCCGTGTGTTCATATCCACACACTAACACCGTGAGAACGAAAGTGCAGATAACCACACATTTACCTCACCTGCGATTATGTGTGTTTTTTGATACAGCGAAGGCCCATTTCGGCCCGAACCGGCCTGCCGTCAATCTCCTCAGGCGAGACGGTCGCGCTCGGCCAGCGCGGCGGTCACGAGCAGCCTTACCCCGATCTCGATCGAGCGCTCGTCGACGTCGAAGCCGCTCGAGTGGATGTCGGGGCGGGGCACCCCGCTGGCCGGATCGAACGTGCCCAAACGGGCATAGGACGCCGGCACCTGCCGGGCATACCAGGCGAACGAGTCGCCGCCCCTGCTGTGCTCGGCCCGGACGGTGCACGCCTCTCCAACAACCGCATGGGCGGCAAGCTCGAGCGAGTCGGTCGGCCCGAGCGCGTTGATCGACGGCGGAACGCCGGTGCGGTAGGCGACCTCGAAGGTTGCCCCGGTGGGCTCGACCACGTCGCGTATCGCCTGTTCGACCAACCCGGCCGCCTTCTCCCAGCAATCGACGTCGGGGGTACGCACGGTTGCCGTCGCGGTCGCCTGAGTCGGGATGACGTTCGGCGCATCGCCACCATGGGTCGACCCGAACACGACCGACAGCTCGGCGGGTGCCGCCAGCTTGGCCACCCGCTCGGGCACCTCGGTGAGCACCCGGCCGAGCACGGCGAGCAGGTTGACGGTCAACTCGGGCCTGGCGGTGTGACCGCCTGGCCCCGAGATGGTGATGCGGGCCATGTCGGCCGCCGAGGTGATGGCGCCGGCTCGCAGGGCCACCTGGCCGATGTCGATCTTCGGGTCGCAGTGAACGCCGAGCATCGAGCCCACACCTCGCAGCGCTCCGGAGTCGATCACCTCCAGCGCCCCGCCGGGCAAGGCCTCCTCGGCCGGTTCGAAGACGAACCGGAAGCGACCGGGCTCGCCCTGGTCTACCGCTTGGGCCAGCGCCAGCGCCGCCCCGAGCACAACGGTGGTGTGGACATCGTGACCGCAGGCATGGGCGATGCCCGGCCGGGTCGAGCGGTAGGCCACATCCTTGTCGTCCTCCATCGCCAGCGCGTCGAGGTCGGCACGCAGGGCGACGATCGGCTGGTCGCCCTCGCCGGCGACGAAGGGCGATGACGCTCCGGTGCCCAGGTCGCAGGCCAGGCCGGTGCTGTCGGGCAACGGGGCGGGCCTCAACCCGGCCACCGCCAGGCGATCGATCACCGCTGCGGTGGTCTCCAGCTCGGCCCACGACACCTCCGGATGGGCGTGCAGCCGGCGCCGGAAGGCGATCAGCTCGTCGCGATGGGCATCGAGAAACTGCTCGAGCCAGGGATACACCGGTCCCATCAGGGGCTCGCCCGGCAAAGCTGGTGCCACACCGACCTCAGACGAGTGGGGCATCGGTCGACAGTTCCTTCTGGAGGGCGGTGGTCACATCGACCAGGCTGCCCCCTGCGGCGACGATCCGTCGCTGTCGTTCGGCCGAGTTGCCGGTGCGCACCAGGTCGCGCAGCGTCAACAGCTCATCGGCGCATCCCAGCCGGGCCGCCGTGTCGCCGAGCAGGTCGACCAGCTCGTCGACCAGGTCCCGGGCGGGTCGGCGGTTGCCGCGGTCGTCAACGATCAGCTCGGTATCGAGGCCGTAGCGGGCGGCCAGCCATTTGTTCTGGCGCACGACCCACTCGCGCACGCCCGGCAGCGGCTCGCCACGATCGATCTGGTCGTCCATCCACGCCACCAGGCACTGGGCAAGGGCGGCCACGCCGGTGATCTCGGTCATCGTCGGCATGCCGTCGCACATGCGCAGCTCCACCGTGCCGAAATCGGGGTGGGGGCGGATGTCCCACCACACCTCGCGCACCGACTCGATCGCCTCGGCCCGGATCAGCGCATCGAGAAACTCCTCGAATTCGCTCCACGAGTGCAGCTGCGGCGGCAGCCCGGCGGTGGGCAACCCCTCAAAGATTTTGGTTCGGGCCGACGCCAGGCCGGTGTCCTGACCGTCCCAGTAGGGCGAGGACGCCGACAGCGCAAGAAACAGCGGCAAAAACGTGGTCAGCGAGTTGACCGTGGCGATGCACTTCTCCCCCGAGCGGACCCCGACGTGGAAGTGGATGCCGTTGATCGCCAGGCGCCTCACCGGCCACTGCATGTCGTCAACCAGCTGGTGGTAGCGCTCCGACGGGCTGATCTGCAGCTCGCGGTACGAGCTGAACGGATGGGTGCCCGAGCACAACAGCCCCACCCCACGCTGAAAGGCCGCGCCGCGCAGCTCGTCGATGCCGGCCTCGAGATCGCTGCGGGCCCCGGCAACCGTGTCGCACACGCCGGTGATCACCTCGACGGTCGACTCGAACAGCTCGTGCTTCAGCGCCGGATGCTCGGCGCCGTCAGCGCTGATGTCGGCCAGCGTGTCGGTGGCCGCCGACGTCAGGGCGCGGGTCTCCCGATCGACCAGGCTCAGCTCCACCTCCACCCCGAGCGAGGCGGTTGGCGACGATCGGAACTCGATCGTCATCGGATGATCCGAGCTGCGCGCGCGGTGTTCATCGACCCATCGTAGGGGCACCGACCACCGGTCGAGGTGAAGGGCGGCTCATCGTCGTTCCGACCGGCTGCGCACAGCCGTCGCTCGCTGCGCCCGGTGGCCCCCCGCAGTCGATGCCGTTCGAAGCGACGGGTAGCGTACGCGCGTGGTGAGCGATCGGGAGGCCGTGCAACCGGGTGAGGGGACCGATCCGCAATCGGGCCCCGCCATCGCTGACCACGAAGCCGCCCAATACCGCATCGGGGTGATCGGCGGCGTCGGCGCCTACACGATGTGGGGGCTGTTCCCGCTCTTCTTCCATCTGCTGGAGCCCACCTCCCCGCTGGAGATCATCGGTCACCGCGTCATCTGGACGGCGGTGTTGATGGTCGGCGTGCTGTCGCTCGGCGCCGGCTGGACGTGGGTTCGCCCGCTGCTGGCCGATCGCCGCCGGACGTGGTCGGTGGTCGCAGCCGGGTTTCTGCTGTCGGCCAACTGGCTGATCTACGTGTGGGCGGTGACCAACGACCGGGTGATCGACGCCTCGCTGGGCTACTTCATCAACCCGCTGGTCACCGTGTTGCTGGGGGTGGTGATCCTGGGCGAACACCTGCGCCGCCTTCAGTGGGCCGCGGTGGCGGCCGGCGCGGTCTCGGTGCTCGTGCTCGTGCTGGGGTACGGGGCGGTGCCGTGGGTCAGCCTGGGGCTGGCCGCCAGCTTCGGCACCTACGGACTGCTCAAGAAGCAGGTGGGCCTCGGACCGGTCGAGGCGCTGACCGCCGAGACGTTTGCCGTGGCCCCCGTGGCGTTGGTCGGCATGGGCTGGGCACTGCTGGCCGGCGAGCTGGACTTCCCCGGCGCCCCGGTGTCGATGAAGCTGTTGCTGCTCGCCGCCGGTGCGGTGACCGCCGCCCCGCTGCTGGCCTTCGGCGTGGCGACGATGCGGATCCCGCTGTCGGTCATCGGGCTGTTGCAGTACCTCACCCCGGTGATCCAGTTCATCCTCGGCGTGTTCGTGTTTCACGAGGATGTGCCCCCGGCGCGGCTGGTGGGCTTCGTCTGCGTCTGGGTGGCGCTCGCGCTGCTCAGCGCCGACGGGCTCCGCCAGGGGCGCCGTCAGGCGGGCGTCCGCAAGGCCGCCCGCCAGGCCGTTGCCCGTGCCGACGCAAGCGGCGCCGTCGCGGCCCTCCCGCTGGTCGCCGACGCCGGTAGCGTGGGCGGGGATGACACCACCACCTGAGAGCACTGCGACCGACACCACCGACGCTGCTACCACCGGCGATCCGGCCGCCGCCGATCCCAAGGCCGCCGACCTCACCGCAGCGAACGTTGCCTGGCAGCTCGATGGCCTGCTCCACGGGTCGTCGACCGATGAGCTGATGGATCGGGCAGCGACCCTGGCCGACGAGATCGCCGAGGCCCGCGGCACGATCGATACGCTGGATGCCGCAGGGATGGCGGCGCTCATGGGCACGATCGGCGAGCTGCACGACCTGCTGGGCCGGGCCGGCTCCTACGTCGGCCTGCGCCTGGCCGAGAACTCCCTCGACCCCGAGCGCGGCGCAGCGATGGCCAAGCTGTCCGAGGCCGCCACCGAACTGTCGACCAAGCTGGTGTTCTTCGACCTGGAGTGGGCGGCGATCCCCGACGAGCGCGCCGAGGCGCTGCTCGCCGACCCGGCCCTCGACTTCTGCGCCCACCACCTGCGCACCTTGCGCCGCTACCGCAACCACCTGCTGAGCGAATCCGAGGAGCAGGTGCTGACCGAGACGTCGGTGTCCGGCGCTCCCGCCTGGGTGCGGCTCTTCGACGAACAGACCTCGGCGATCGAGGTGGCCATGCCCGAGTCGGCCCCGGGTGGGGAGCGCACGGCGTCGCTCGAGGAGGGCCTGTCGCTGCTGCAGCACCCCGATCGCCGGGTGCGCGCGGACGCCGCCGGTGCGGTGTCCGCGTCGCTCCAACCCGGCCTTCGCACCCGGGCCTACATCTACAACACCCTGCTGCTCGACAAGTCGGTGCAGGACCGCCTTCGCTCGTACCCGAGCTGGTTATCGAGCCGCAACCTGGCCAACGAGGCCTCCGACGAGTCGGTGCACGCGTTGATCGATGCGGTCGTCGCCCGCTACGACCTGCCCCAGCGCTGGTACCGGTTGAAGGCGCAGGTGCTCGGCGTCGAGCGGCTGGCCGACTACGACCGTTCGGCCAGCGTGGCCGACGCCGACCGACAGGTGGGCTGGGCGGAGGCCTCGTCGCTGGTCGTCGACGCGTACGACAGCTTCTCGCCCGAGCTGGCCGACATCGTGCGCGAGTTCATCGACGGCAACTGGATCGACGCCCCGGTACGCCCCGGCAAACGCCCGGGCGCCTTTTGCGCCTACACGGTGCCGGGCCATCATCCCTACCTGCTGCTGAACTGGACCGGCTCGGACCGCGACGTGCTGACGCTTGCCCACGAACTCGGACATGGAATCCATGCCTATCTGGCCCGCCCGCAGGGCATCTTCGGCCAGGACACGCCGCTGACGATGGCCGAAACCGCCTCGGTGTTCGGCGAAGCGGTCACCAACCAGGCCCTGCTCGCCCAGCTGGACGACCCCGGCGAACGCTTCGCCCTGCTCGCCTCCACGCTGGAGGACTCGATCGCCACCGTGTTTCGCCAGGTGGCGATGAGCCGCTTCGAGTCGGCCTGCCACGCCCATCGTCGTGACGTCGGCGAGCTGTCCGTCAAGGATTTCGGCGACCACTGGGCGGCCTCCCAAACCGAGATGCTCGGCGACTCGATCGAGCTCACCGACGGCTATCGCGACTGGTGGAGCTACGTGCCCCACTTCATCGCCACCCCGGGCTACGTCTACGCCTACGCGTTCGGTCAGCTGCTGGCGCTCTCGGTGTATGCCCGATACCAGAGCGAGGGTGAGGGCTTCGTGCCCAGCTACCTCAACATGTTGGCCGCCGGCGGGTCGACCAGCCCTGAGGCGTTGGCGGCGATGGTCGACTGCGACCTGACCGACCCAGGGTTCTGGGATGCCGGCCTCGACATCGTCGCCGGTCAGCTCGATGCCGCCGAGGCCGCAGCGCGGGCGGCGGGCCGCCTGACCTAGCCGGACACCCGATTGCGACCGGGTCGCCCGAGGGCTAGCGCCAGCCCTTGGGCGGGCTGGCCACCACCCCGGTTCGGCCCTCGGCGTTGCGGAGTCGGGCGTACGGGTTGGTTGCCGCAGCTGCGGGTCCGTTGGGATGCAGCTCGAAGTGCAGGTGGGGATACGCCTCGTGGGCGTTGCCGGTGCTGCCCACCGTGCCCACCTGCTTGCCCGCCCAGACCCGCGTGCCCGCCTTGATGCCGGACGCATAGGCGTTCAGGTGGCAATACAGGTAGTAGTTGCCGTCGTCGCCGGCGAGCCCCAATGAATAGCCGCAGCTGGCGGAGGACTTAACGCTGGTGATCCGGCCCGACTCGACGGCGACCACCCGCTGACCCCGCTTGGCCATGACGTCGATGCCCTGGTGACGCCGCGTGCCGCCGCCTCGCGAAGCGCCGAAGTCGTTCCCGTATTGAACCGGTCCCACCACCGGAAAGCGATCGAGCTGACCGGCACCGACGCTGCTCCCGCCCGGAGAGCTTGGGGCGACCACGCAACCCGTTGCGCCAAGTGCCGCCATCGCGACGAATCCAGCGGCGATCGACCGCAGTCGGGGGGAGAACTTCATGGGGGTCGACGAACGACGGCTGTGGACACCCGTCCACACACGGAACCGATCGTTACCTCATCGTCATAATCTTCATTATAAAGACACTCGACCGCAACACAACTGCTGAAGCGTCACAGCTCCCCGGAACAGGTGCCTCAGCCTCAGTGATCGTCGGTGGCGACGACCGGCAGGGTGACCACAAAGCGGGCCCCACCGAGCTCGCTGTCGTCCAGCTCCAGCGTGCCGCCATGGCGGGCAACGATCCGGCTCGCCAGCGGCAGGCCCAACCCCGCCCCACCATGGTCGCGGCTGCGGGCCTCCTCCATGCGGCCGAACCGCTCGAAGACGAGGTCGCGTTGGTCCGGGGGAACGCCGGGTCCGTCGTCCTCGACGACCATGCGGGCCCGTTCGCCGTCGCTCGACACCGACACCCGAACCACCTCCGATGCATGGCGGCCGGCGTTCTCCACCAGGTTGCGCACCACGCTGGCCAGCTGGCCGGCGTCGCCATGCACCCGTGCGGCGCTCAGCCCGGACAGGTCCAGGCGGCGGCCCTTCAGATGGTCGAGCTGCTCGAGCACGAGCTCGTCGAGATCGACCTCGGTGTCCGGCACCGGCCCGAAGGCCCCCTCCTCCAGGCGGGCGAGGGTAAACAGGTCGCTCACCAGCCGATCGAGCCGCTCACCCTGGGCCAGGACGGTGGCACCGACCGAGTTCCAGTCGGCGGTGGCGGGGTAGGCCAGCGCAGTTTCGACCTGGGCCCGGATGGCCGCCACCGGGCTGCGCAGTTCGTGGCCGGCGTCGGACACGAACTGTCGCTCGCGCCGCGAGCTGGCCTCCAACCGATCCAGCATCGCATTCATCGTCCGAGCCAGGTGCGCCACCTCGTCGTCGGTGGGCGGCACGGGTACCCGCTCGTCGAGGGTGCGCGACGTGATCTCCGCCACCCGCCGACGCAGCGCCGCCACCGGTTCCAGGCTGCGGCCGGTCATCACCCACGACCCCATCCCCACAGCGAGGACAAACGTCGGCACGACAACCCACAGCGCCGTGCGCACCACCGCCACGCTTCGGTTGACGTCGCTCAGGCTGGTCGCCACCTGAACGGTGAGCTTGCCCCGCTCGACGATCACCTTGTCGGACGACACGAGGTACTCGTCCGAGTCGACATCACCGGGAAGCAGCCTGCCCAGGATGGGGTAGTCCACCGGTGGCTCGTCGCCGTCGGTCGCCACCAGCCCTGCCGGGGTCGCGGGCTCGTAGGCGACCGCCGCCAGGGTGTCGCTGGGAACGGCGCCCAGCTCGAGACGGGTCACCGTCGGAAGTGGACCGAAGTCGTTGGCCTGCTCGATCTTGTCGATCATGGCGTTCGGGTTCTTCTTGATCGGGGTATAGGTCGCCTCGAGCGCGGCGCTGTTTCGCACCTCGACCTGGTTGACCAACGCCTGCCGCAGCCAGGCCATCGTCAGCCACGACAGCGTCAGCAGCGCCACCGCCGAGGCGACGGTGACCGCAAAGGTCAGCCGTCCCCGCACCGACAGCCGCGACCACCAGGCCACCGCTAGGCCCCGGCGGTATCGCTGTCGGCGTCGGGCTTGGTGTTCCGATCGGCCGGAGCCTCGCCGAGCACATAGCCCGAGCCCCGGACCGTGCGCAGGTCTTCCCGGCCGAAGGGGCGGTCGATCTTGCGTCGGAGGTACCCGACGTACACCTCGACCACGTTGGGGTCGCCGGCGAAATCCTGGCCCCACACCTGCTCGAGTAGTTCCCGCTTGGAGACCGTTTCGCCGGCACGACGCATCAGCACCTCCAACAACCCGTACTCGCGGGGCGAGAGCGCGATATCGGTCCCGTCGCGCCGCACCTTGCGGCCGACCGGGTCCAGCTCAAGCCCACCGACCATCACCGGGGCCAAGGCACCCTCGGAGACCCGGCGGGTCAGGGCCCGCAGGCGAGCGATCAGCACGACGTAGCTGAACGGCTTGCGAAGGAAGTCGTCCGCCCCGGTATCGAGTGCCTCCGCCTCGTCGTACTCCCCCTCCTTGGCCGTCAGCATGAGGATCGGCGTCCACACGCCCGCCTCCCGAAGCGACCGGCACACCTGGAAGCCGTTCATACCCGGGAGAAGAATGTCCAACACGATGGCGTCATAGGTCGCCGAGCGGGCCCGCTCGTAGCCGTCCTTGCCGTCGTGGGTGACGTCGACGTCGAAGCCCTCCTCCCTCAATCCCCGGGCAACCGCTGCCGCCAGCTCGACTTCGTCCTCGACCACCAGTATTCGCACCACACCATTGTGACGTGCGGGGGCCTCGAAGTTGCTAGTTGGATCTCAGTCGTAGGTTGCCTCGATGCCCCAGCCCCTGGCTTCGAGGGCGTAGAGGCGGGCCACGCCGTCGGCGGTCACCGCCTGGATGCGCGCCCGACGACGGCCCTCGGTGGCATCCCACCACCGCTCGTCGACCGGCCATGGCCCCGCCCAGGCCGTGATCGCCACCCGCACCCCACCCACATCGACCGCCTGGGGCGGCGCGCTCAGCCCACCCCGGCCGCTCACCCCGACCAGCCGACCCTCGGCGTCGATCAGCTGGGTCGGCAGCGGCGGATCGTGGATCACCGCCGGCGCGGGCGCCGGCAGCCGGCCCGGCCATGGATGAGCCCGCCCGGCGGTAGCCGCCGAGGGACCCGTCGCACCGCCACCGACGGGTGAGCGCGCTCCGCCACCGCCTCCGCCTCCGCCGGAGCGGACTCCGCCACCGGCGGGTGCGTTCCCACCGTCGAGGCGGGTGTCGTAGGGAACGAGCACCACGCCCTCCCCTGGCGCCCGGCCCCCCGCCGCCTCCAACACGAGCACGGCGTCGGCGCCGAGCAACCCCTCGACCCGGGCGAGTGCACGCCGCGCCCGTTCGGCGGCGGAGTCGCGCCCACCCCAAAACCCCAGCTGCCGGCCCGTGGCCGCCACCACGCGGTCGGGCACCAGCTCGAGGCGCACCACGCCGCCTTGGAGGCGTTCGGCCAGCGGCACCCGATGGGCCGGGCTCCCGCCGGCGCCGCGCCCCGACAGCCACCCCTCAAGCTGCCAGCGCAACCGTTGGGCCACCCCGGTGGCGCTGAGCACTCCTTCGTGGCGCCAGCAGCGCTCGATGCGTTCGCCATGCTCGGTCTCGGCGATCACCACCACCGACTCACAGGCCAGACCCCGTCGGGTGAGCGCACTGTGGAACTCCTCGGCCAGACCCCGCACGACGAACGCCGCCGCGTCCACCCGGTCGGCGGGCGGATCGAGCTCGCGGATCGCACGGAGATCCGCCGGCGGGGCCACCGCTTCGGTCGGCACATCGTCGTCACCCCCGGCCCGCCGCCCGGCATCGAGGCCGGCGGCCCCGAAGCGCCCCGCCACGTCGGCCGGGTCGAGGGCGGCGAAGGCCCCCAGGGTTCGCAGGCCCAGGCGCTCGAGCAGGTCGACCAACTCCTCCCGGCGAGCGTCATCCGCCCGCAACTGAGCAACCGGCAGATCGGCCAGAAACGCCGGGGTGGCGCCGGCACGGACGATCAGCGGACCATCGACGGCACGACGGGCCGCCGTACGGGCGGCGAACGCCCCCTCGGCCACACCCACCCTGATCTCCGGGCCGTCATCGAACGCGCCGTTCCCAGCCGCAGCCGCTGCGCTTCCCTCAGAATCGGCAGGCTCCCCCACGGTCGCCGTCAGGGCGAGGTCGAGCACCCGGGCGACCAGCGCCTCGTCGCCGCCGAGGTGCCGCGCCGGCGGACCGGCGGGAAACGACGCCCGGCCCGGGCGGTGCAGCTCCACCCGGGGGGTCACCGCATCAAGCGCCCGAACCACCGGCTCGAAGGCCCTGGCCTCGCGGGCCGGATCGCGGTCCAGCAATCGCACCTCGGGGCACCGGGTCTGAGCTTCTCGCCGACGGAGCCCGACCGCCACTCCGTCGCGACGCGCCGCCCGGTTGGCCGCCACCACCCGGTTGCCCGACAGCACCACCGCCGGCTGGTCGTGCGGCACGCCCCAGGCCACCACCGGCCAGTCGGGGCACCACAGGGCGAGCACCCGCTCCGGCCCGGTCCTCACCGGTCACCCATCGGCCGGCGGTCTCGGTTCATGCCACCATGCGCCCACGCCGGACCGCCACGCACCCCGCACACACCCACGCAGACCCACCACGCGCCCCGCGCAGACCCACCAAGCGCCCACGCGCCTGCGTTCGTCCGATACGGCACACGCCGCCCGGGGTCGCACCCCATCGGCCACGTCACATGCCACCCGTACCGGTGGGACGCAACGGCACCACCTCGGCAGATCGGCCCGGTCGATCGGCATCGAACTCGCCCGCCTCGACGCCGCGCACCTGCTCGACATCTCCACCCGCCGACGCCCGCCGACGCCCGCCGACGGCCACCTCGATCAGCCGTCCGTCGAGGTGGCCCCATCCCTGGCCCAGCCCGCCCCAGCGAAGCGCCCGTGCCTGCAATGACAGCTCGGCGTCTGCCCATCGGTCGTCCAGCGAGGCGTTGGGTCGCCGCGCTCGGCCGGCGCCCGGGCGTGCGAAGCCGGGCTGTACCCGGACCAGGACGCTGCCCCGTTCCCGGGCCCTGGCCCGCAACCGCCGGACGGCCGTGGGCGACAACCCCACCTCGGGGCCGACGAGCACCACATCGGCGGCGTCGACCACGGCCGCCATCACCTCGGTGACCATCACCCCGGTGGCAGGCGATCGGTCACCCACCCGCACCACGACCGACCGCTCGGCGACCACCCCCAGCGCCAAGGCCATCTCCCAGTTGAACTCGTCCATACCCACCGCCACCACCCACGACCCCGCCTTGCTGGCCTCGACCGCCAACAGGGCGGCCAGCGACACGGCACCGCAGGGCCCGCCGACCGAAACGGTCGACCCGCGCGCCACCCCGCCGCCGGGCAGCAGTTCGGCCAGGGCGGCCACCACCGGCAGCTTCTGTTGGGACGCCAAGCTGACCGGAGCCAAACTGGCCGACAGCTGACGCACCCAGGCGCGCCGCTCGGTCGGATCGTCGATCCGGGTTGCCAACGCCGGGAGCGACAGGTTGTGAGGTGATACGGCTGCGGACATCACCCCAGCATCGAACACTCGTTCGATGCTGTCAATGCCGCAGCCAACCCGCACCACGCCGAGCGACGCTGCACCAGACTGCCGCTGTGGACAAACCCCCGCTGATCGACCTCTCGCCGCTGCTCGACGACCAGGCGCTCCCAATCGACGACCGGACAGCCGGACACCGCTCGCCCGTCCGGCAAGGCGCCCCGACCACCTCCCAGCTCCGGGTCGCCGAGGCGCTGGACGTGGCCTGTCGCACCCAGGGGTTCTTTCGTGTCACCGGTCACGGCATCGACCCGGCCCTGTTCGCCGATCTGGACCGACTGGCCCGCCGGTTCTTCGCCCAGAGCGACCAAACCAAGGCCGAGATCGCCATGGCCATGGCAGGGCCCGCTTGGAGGGGCTGGTTTCCCGTCGGTGCCGAGCTGACCTCGGGACGGCCCGACCATAAGGAGGGGATCTACTTCGGCACCGAACTACCCAACGACGATCCCCGGGTGCGGGCGGGCACCCCGCTGCATGGCCCCAACCTGTTCCCCGACGAGCCGGCCGGGCTGGGCACCGCCGTATTGGCTTACCTCGACGCCGCCACCCGGGTGGGCCACGCCATCATGTCCGGCCTGGCCATCGCCTTGGGGTTGCCGCGCGGCTGGTTCGCCGATGATTTGACCGCCGACCCCACCGTGCTGTTTCGGATCTTTCACTACCCACCCGAGGTGGAGGCACCCGAGGACGCCCCACACCACACCACCTCGCGTGCGCCCACCTGGGGCGTGGCCGAACATACCGATTACGGCCTGCTCACCCTGCTCGCCCAGGACGATCGAGGCGGCCTGGAGGTTCGGGTGGACGGCCGCTGGCTGCCGGTTCCCGCCGAACCCGACGTCCTGGTGTGCAACCTGGGCGACATGCTCGAGGCGCTCACCGCCGGGCGGTATCGCTCCACTCCCCATCGGGTGCGCAACACCAGCGGCGCAGGGCGGCTGTCGTTCCCACTGTTCTTCGACCCCGGATGGGACGCCCGGGTGCGGCCACTGCCCCTCGACAGCTTGACGGCACGGTCAGACCCCAGCGACCCACCCCGGCCGACAGTCCGTTCCGACTCGGACTCAACCCCCTCGATGCAGCAGCGGTGGGACCGGACCGACCCCGCGGCCTGGACCGGCACCTACGGCGAGTACCTCACCGCCAAGGTGTCCCGGGTGTTTCCCGAACTGTTCGCGTCGCTCGAGGGTTGAGCGGAGCGGGCGAGACCCGCGTCGGACCGCTCAGGACCCGGCGAGGATCAAGAGTGCACCGACGATGGCGGCTGCGACGGCGGCGGCATGCTTGGGCGTCACCGACTCACCGAGAAACACCGAACCACCGAGGACGCCGAAGGCCGTCGACGTCTCGCGCAGCCCAGACACCAGGCCGAGCGGGCTGGTGCGGGACGCGATCAGCACCAGCAGATACGCCGTGACCCCCGCGCAGCCGGCCATGCCCAGGCGCCACGGCTGGGCCCGCATGGTGTCGACCATCGACCGGCGACCCCTCACCCGCAGCACCACCACGCTCAACAGCGCCGTCTGCAGCACGAACAGTGCGGCGATGTAGCGCAGCGCATCGTCGCCGGCACGAACCCCGGCACCGTCGCTCAGTGTGTAGGCGGCGATGAACAGGCCGGTGAACACGGCCCAGCGATACCCGGCCAGGCTGCCCCGCCGCATCATCGACATCAGCCCCCCGGACACGAGCGCCACGCCGACGATGCCCAGCGGCGAGATGGCGTCACCCAGCAGGGTCACCCCGCCGATGGTGACCAGCAGCGGGGCGGTGCCCCGGGCCACCGGGTAGGCGACCGCCAGGTCGGTGAGCTCGTAGGCCCGCGACAGCGCCAGGACGTAGCCGACGTGGATGCCCACCGACAGCGCCAGCCACCCGAGCGCCTCGGCCGGCGGCGGACCCAGCACGACCAACACGGGCAGGCTGACCAGGCCGCCGACTCCCATGATGGCCCAGGCGGCCAGCAACCGGTCATCGCTGTCCTTCATCGCAAGGTTCCAGGCGGCGTGCAACATGGCGGCAACCAGCACCATGACGAATGTGGCGACGCTCACGAGCGCCAACCCGTGCGGCGCTCGAACATCAGGCGGCGGTTGCCGCCGACCAGGGCGTTGATCGGTCGCTGACGCCTGGGCACGGTCGACAGGCTTGCCCTCTTCGGCACGGGGTCGCAACACCGGCGAGCCGCGACGCCAGTCGTGTCCAGCCCGGTGCCAGTTGTGCACGGCTGCTGGCGGTACCACGCTGGTGGGCGTGCCCACCCCCAAGCTCCGGCGTGCGCCCCGCTGGTCGATGCCGGTCCTCGGCGCTGCGATCGCAGCCCTGGCGATCGCCTTCGTCGTGCGATCGCTCGGTCGAGACTGGGACCGGATCTCCGAGGCGTTCTCCGACATGGCGATCGTGCCCGCTGTGCTTGCGCTGGTCATCGCCGTCGCAGCGATGAGTGCGATCGGCGCCTTGTGGGGCGTTGTGCTGACCGAACGGGGTGCGCCCACACCGCCAAGCACCGCCCTGCGCTGGTACTTCGTCGGCGAGCTGGGCAAGTACATCCCGGGTGGGATCTGGCCGGTCCTGGGCCGCAGCGAGCTGGCCCGCCGCTCCGGCGCCCCCGCAAGCGCGGCCTATGCCTCGACGATCATCTCCCTGCTGTACCTGTACGGCGCCGCCGTGCTGACGATGGCGGCCCTGGCCCCGTGGCTGGACAACCTGCCGCCATGGAGCCGCTTCATCCTCGTCGCCGGCGGGGTGGCGGTCATCGGCGCCCTCCACCCCACGATCGGTGCCTGGGTGTTCGCCCGTCTGGCGGCCATTTCCGGGCGGCCACTCGACATCCCGTCGCCGCCCTGGGGCCGAGCGGTCGTTACCGTGATCGCCTACGTACCCGCATGGCTCCTGATCGGGACGGTCAGTTGGGCACTCGGGATGGCGTTGGGCTTCGACGTCGCGCCGGTCGCCCTTGTCGGCGCCACCGTCGCCGCATGGCTGGCCGGGTTTCTCGCCATCCCGGTTCCCGGGGGAGCCGGCGTTCGCGAGGCGGTGTTTGTGTTGTTGTGCGGGCTCCCCCGGGCCGAGGCGGCGGCGATCGCAGTTGCGGCGCGCGTCGTCTTCGTCGGGGTGGACGTGGCCGGCTTCGCCGTCTCGGCCCCGGCCCTGCGGTGGCTGCGGGCCTCCACCGGCGAGTAGTCCCAGCGGGGACCCGCCAGAGCGACCCCATCAACGATCGCGTCACGTGAAGGTTCGGCAACCGCCATCAGCCAGGGATCAACCGGCCGGCCTGTCGCTGTGGCGCTCCCTCAACGAGGCTCGGCAACCGCCATCAGCCACGGCGTCACCCGCCGAACGGTCACCGACCCGAAGTGCGGCTCAAGCGCCGACCGCAGCCGACGCGGCGTGAATTGCTGGAGGTGCTCCACGTCGTTGCCCCAGCGGGTCACGTTTTTGCCCCGCGCCAGGTTCCCGAGTCGAAAGAACGGCTCGTGGGGCACAGTGAAGATGCAGCGACCCCTGGTGATCCTGGCCAACTCCTCGACTGCCGGTTGAACGGTCGGCAGGTGCTCGAGCACCTCCTGGCAGACGACGGTGTCGATCGACGCATCAGGAAAGGGCAACAGCCCGATGTCCCCGACCGTCGCCCCCAGGCCGGGCACTGCTGCGACCGCCAGCGCCAGTTTGGCGAAACGAAACTCGACTCCGATCGGCGTCACCCCCTCGGGGGTCACCCGGGCCAGGGCCAGGCCTTCGCCGGTGCCGATATCGGCCAGCCGGCCCGGGTCGGGCCCGATCGCCTGGCCCACTTGCACCAACAGGCAGCCGATCAGCCACCGAACGAGCGGGTTGGAGGTGGTGTACTTCTGCTCATCCTGGCCGGCTGCTTCGAGGTCCACTCCGGCCGCCAAGCCGATGCTTCGTGGTGCGATGCTGCGACCCTAACCGAGCGGTCTCAGCCAATCCGGCGGCACTCGCACCCCGCACCCCGCACCCCGCACCCGCACCCGCACCCGCACCCCGCACCCGCACCCGCACCCGCACCCGCAATCTGGCGAACTCTGCCGCTATCGCGCGCTCGACGACGCGTTAGCGGCAGAGTTCGGCCCGATGACTCACCAACCGGGTCGGGATCCCCGGAGACGGCACGACCGGCGCCTGCTTATGGTCCAACGATGGCGGACGAGTCCGAGGTGACGAGATTGGCCGGCGAGCAGCATGGGCTGGTCACCCGGGATCAGCTGCGTGGCCTGGGTTTCAGCCCGGGCATGCTGCGGTACCGGCTCATGACCGGCCGGTGGACGCCGTTGGGTCGCAACGTCGTCGCGATCGGACCGCCGCCGCAGGACCTGGTCGGCCGGTCGAGGGTGGCGAGCCTGGCGGTGCCCCAGGCTGCCCTCAGCCATAGGACGGCAGCGCTCCTTCACGATCTGCCCGGGATGTGGTCAGCGAGATCGGAACATCGGCGGCTTCTCACCTTGCCGATTGACATCTCGACAACCGGGGGTTCCAGCGGACCCCTGGCGGGCGAAATCGTTGTTCACCGCCGAGCAACCAAGCCGCGCTCGCTCTACCTGCACGGTATGCGCGTGACCACGGTGACCCAGACGCTGGTCGACTTGGCCGCGGTGCTCGACGGTGCGCAACTCGACCGGGTGGTCGACATGACACTGGCCCAGAACGGAAGTTCGCTTGAGGCCCTGGAACAACTCCTGGCGGGCATGCCCTCCCGGGGCGCCACTGGCCGGGCAGCATTGGGGCGCATCATGGCCGCCCGGCATCGACCGGGTGGATCTGCGAGCGCACTGGAACGGCTCTTCTGGGAGGGCATCAAGTCGTCCGGGATGGTGCTGCCCAAACGCCAGGTGCCGATGCCGTGGGGTGCCACGGTCGATCTTCTCTGGGTGGCGGAGCGGCTGATCGGCGAACTCGACAGCCGCTCGTGGCACGAACGACAGCGTGACCGGGAGAACGATGCCCGCCGGGACGCCGCCGCGCTCAGCCATGGGTACGCTACTTTTCGGATGACCTGGGAGATGGTGGCCGACGAGCTTGACATCACGCTGCGCAAGCTCGCCCAAGCCATCGTGCAGCGGAGCGCATGAGCTTCCTACAACGGGCGGCGTCGGCGGTGAGCCGGTGTCGGCGATTGCGTCCGTCTGCCGGAGCATCCGGGTCGATCTCTCGACTACCCGTCGCCGGTCGGTGTCATCGGAGCATCAACGGGCAGGTCGACGGCAAACACGGTCATCTCGCGGCCGACGACCAGCTCACAACGTCCGCCCAGCTCGGCGACGGCGGCCTCGACCGCCGCCAACCCGTAGCCGCCCCGTCCCAGGCCCGGCTCCGGATCTGTCTCGGCGAGGGTGTCGGTGCGATTGGTCAACCTCAGCTGTGGGCTCCCCCGGTTGACGGTGACCTCGACGGTGGGGTGCCGATCGCTGGAGTGGGCCAGCACGTTGCCGAGGCCCTGGTTGAGCGCCAGCAATAGGGCCTGGCCGGAGGCCTCACCGAGCGTGTTCGCCGCCGGAGCCAAGTCATCCTCCGAGCGGACATCCAGCCTGGCCTCCAGCCCGAACACCCGGTAGCCGTGCACGCACTCAGCCAGCATCTCGGTCAGGTCGCTGGCGAACTCCACCGTCCCTTGGGCGAGGGCCTGCTCCAGCTTCGTGCGGGCGTCGCCCAGGACCGCCAAAGCAGCGTCATGATCGAGGTCGGGATGCTGCTGTAGGTGCAGCAACGACTGGGCCACGTAGTCGTGGCTGGCGCGCGCCGCCCATTCGGCACCCCGTGCCCTTCCCCGTCGGGCAGCCGACTCGACCTGATGGCGTCGGGCGAGATCGTTCTGGCGCTGCGCCTCCCATATGCCGGAGAGAAACAGGTGGAGGGACTGAGGAAGCCCCCAGGAGTACCCGAGGATGAGGGCGGCGTAGGCCGGCCGCTCGGTTCGGGCCAGGTTGCGCCACTCGTACCAGCCTCCGACAGTCGTGCTGATCAGCTGCCCCCAGGCCAGATCCCTGGACGACGCCGCCAAGGCCGACGATTGCAGCTGCACCTGATCGCGCACCGAGGTGTCGAACCCGGGCGTGGTCGCGCCGCGGTGCAACTCGGCGGAGATCACGCCGCCCAGCAGCCCGCTCAGCAGCGTGCGGCCGCGGGTCGCCGCTGTACCGACCCCGGTGAGCATCGGTCCCCGGTCGAGGATCCCCCAACCGGCCAAAGTAAACAACAGGCCGGTGGACGCGGCCGCCCGCGCCGGAGAGATGAGCCCTCGACGAACGCCCTCCACGCTGGCCAGGACGCACCACGCAAAGCTGGAGGTGTAGGCCACACCGGCGACGCGCCGCATGCGGATCCTCAACTCCCGGCGTGCTGCCCCGTCGTCCCAGGCCGGCACGGGCGACACCGCTCGCAGCTCCTGTCCGGATTGCAGGCGCCGGGATCGTTCCTCCAGCCGCCGGCACCGTTCCAACACCAGCGATCGCGGCTCGGTCGACAGCACCGCTTCCAGCGCTTCCAGTTCGTCGATCGCCGGACCGAGGGCCTCCCGCATCGAGGCGGCGGCAGCCTCGGATCCGGCGGCATCACGCCGTTCGGCGGCGACCCGATCGAACATGGCGTTGGCGTGTGCCCCTGAGTCGCCGAGCAGTCGGGCGGTGACCGTCAGGAACCCGATCGAGAGGTGGATGCCCACCGCGAATGCACGAAACGCTGGGTCTCGAACCGCTCGCCAGACCAAGGGGAACTGGGACACCGACGCAGTGAGTGGAGCGTGGCGCCCCCCGGCGAGGGCGACGGCGGGCGCCACCCACACGCCGCCGCCGTAGAACCAGTTGATCTCACTGCCCTCTCGATCGGAAGGGAGGTGGGGCAGGCTCAGCTGCGCGAGCGCCGTCAGGACCGGCGACAGCCGACGGACCCGCCACAGCGCCGCCTCCCGACCGGAGCGCAGTGCCAGATCGTCGTGCAGCCATTGCACCACCACCAGACCAACCGCCAGGTGGGCTCGGGGCCGGCGTCGGTAACGTCGGTCGAGCAGCACCGAAGCAGCGCAGGTCAGCGCCAGCGTGCCCCGGGCCAGCGCAATTCCCGTTCGCATCTTGTCGTACACGACGGGAAGCGAATCCCGCAGGTTGAGCTGGTCGGCGGGGGCCACGTTCCCGGGCTCGGCCGCTCCCCCGGTCTCGGCGTCGACCACCGCCGGAGCAGACTCGGCGACGCGCCGTCGTCGGAAGGCGTAGGACAACGACCGCCGCTCCAACGCGTTAGCTCGCGGAACGTTTCTCGGAGAGCACCTTGGACGATCCACCCGGTTCCATCGTGACGCCATAGAGCACGTCGGCCGCCTCCATCGTGCGCTTCTGGTGGCTGACGATGATCAGCTGGGCCGCATCGCGGAACTCGGCGATCAGGTCGAGGAACCGCAACAGGTTGACGTCGTCGAGTGCGGCCTCGACCTCGTCCATCACGTAAAAGGGCGAAGGCCGGCTGCGGAACACGGCGAACAGGTAGGCCAGCGCGGTCAGCGAGCGCTCGCCGCCCGACAACAGCGACAGCTTGCGCACGTTCTTGCCGGACGGGCGGGCCTTCAGCTCGATGCCGGTGTTCA